>NZ_JASCON010000013.1:0-80314 GCF_029959585.1 Pseudomonas sp. PS02302 | reverse complement strand
GCTGCGGCCGGGGGGGGACCAGACGGCCGACGGCGAGTCGCTGCACCGGCAACTGGCCGGTGCCCGCGGCGAGGGCGCCCAGGGCGCCGACGCGGTGATCGCCTCCACCGAGGCGCGCCTGGCCGCCGGTTGGGACGAGACGCTGGACGACGGCGAGCTGCTGGGCAGCGATGCCCAGGGACGCGTCTTCATCAAGGCCACCCCACCCATGACCCGCTCCATGATGGTGCCCGATCCCTGGCGCACCAATCCCGTGGCGCGGAGCTGGAAGCGTCTGCTCGGCCGCAAGGACCACAGTCGCTGGCAACCCGATCCGGAAGCCGATGCCCATGCGCACTGGCGCAAGGTGGGTTCCTTCCGGCGCTTCATCCTGCTGATCCTGATGTTGGTGCAGACCGGCATCGCCACCTGGTACATGAAGGCCGTGCTGCCCTATCAGGGCTGGGCGCTGGTCGATCTCAGCGAGATCTACCGCCAGGGCTGGGGCGAGTCCATCCGCCAGGTGCTGCCCTATGTGGTGCAAACCAGCATCCTGCTGCTCTTCGCCCTGCTGTTCTGCTGGGTATCCGCCGGTTTCTGGACCGCCCTGATGGGCTTCTGGCAACTGCTCAGCGGGCGCGACAAGTACAGCATCTCGGCCAGTTCCACCGGCACCGAGCCGATCGATCCCCAGGCGCGTACCGCTCTGGTGATGCCGATCGCCAACGAAGACGTGCCGCGGGTTTTTGCCGGTCTGCGCGCGACCTACGAGTCGGTCCGCGCCAGCGGCGAGCTGGACCACTTCGACTTCTTCATCCTCAGCGACAGCAACGACCCCGATAAATGCGTGGCCGAAGAGAAGGCCTGGCTGGAACTGTGCCGTGAGGTCGGTGGCTTCGGCCACATCTTCTATCGCCGTCGCCGCCGTCGGGTGAAGCGCAAGAGCGGCAACATCGACGACTTCTGCCGTCGCTGGGGCAGCCAGTACAAGTACATGGTGGTGCTCGACGCCGATAGCGTGATGAGTGGCGAATGCCTGGCCAGTCTGGTCCGGCTGATGGAAGCCAATCCCCGTGCCGGCATCATCCAGACCGCACCCAAGGCGTCCGGCATGGATACCCTGTACGCGCGCCTGCAGCAGTTCGCCACCCGGGTGTACGGACCGCTGTTCACCGCCGGCCTGCACTTCTGGCAACTGGGTGAATCCCACTACTGGGGCCACAACGCCATCATCCGGGTCAAGCCGTTCATCGACCACTGCGCCCTGGCCCCGTTGCCGGGCACGGGCTCGTTCGCCGGTGCGATTCTCTCTCACGACTTCGTCGAAGCCGCGCTGATGCGACGCTCCGGCTGGGGTGTATGGATCGCCTACGACCTGCCGGGCAGCTACGAAGAACTGCCACCCAACCTGCTGGACGAACTCAAGCGTGACCGCCGCTGGTGCCATGGCAACCTGATGAACTTCCGGCTGTTCCTGGTCAAGGGCATGCACCCGGTACACCGCGCGGTGTTCCTCACCGGGGTGATGTCCTACCTGTCGGCGCCGCTGTGGTTCCTCTTCCTGGTGCTGTCCACGGCGCTGCTGGCGATCCACAAGTTGCTGGAGCCCCAGTACTTCTTCCAGCCTAGGCAGCTGTTCCCGGTCTGGCCCCAGTGGCATCCGGAGCAGGCCATAGCCCTGTTCTCCACCACCCTGATCCTGTTGTTCCTGCCCAAGCTGCTCAGCGTGGTGCTGATCATCGCCAAGGGCGCGAAGGAATTCGGCGGTGGGCTGCGGCTGTTCCTCTCCATGATGCTGGAGATGCTCTTCTCGGTGCTGCTGGCACCGGTGCGGATGCTCTTCCACACGGTGTTCGTGACCGCGGCCTTCCTTGGCTGGTCGGTGCAGTGGAATTCGCCCCAGCGTGACGACAACGACACGCCCTGGAGCGAAGCCTTCCGCCGCCATGGTTCGCAGATGCTGCTCGGCCTGATCTGGACCGCCGGCGTGGCCTGGCTGGACCCGCGCTTCCTCTGGTGGCTGTCGCCCATCGTGGTGTCGCTGATCCTGTCGGCGCCGGTGTCGGTGATCTCCAGTCGGACCAACCTGGGTCTGGGCAGTCGTCGCCATCATCTGTTCCTGATTCCGGAAGAGTACGCACCGCCGCGCGAGCTGGTGGCGACCGATGAGTACCTGCACCTGAACAACCGCAACGCCCTGACCAAGGGCTTCCTGCGCGCCACTGTCGACCCGGTGCTCAATGCCCTGGCCATCGGCATGGCCCGCGGGCGCCATGGCAAGGTGGTGGAGCCGGCCCGCCGGCTGCGCGAAGAGCGGGTGGCGCGGGTCCTGGCCGCCGGTCCCGAGAAGACCAAGGGCGACGACCAGTGGCGCCTGCTCAGCGATCCGGACGGCATGGCGCAACTGCACCTGCAAGTGTGGAAGGCCGAAGAGCACCGCAACTGGCGGGAGGCCTACGCCACCCTGCGGCCGCGCTCCCACAGCGATTCGGCGGCGGATGCCGCGGCCAGTCCGGCCAGCATGACCCCGCGACCCGCCTCCTGAGGAGGCGCTCCGCCCACGAAAAAGCCCCGGTGTCGCGAGACACCGGGGCTTTTTCTTGTCCGTGATCAGGCTAGAACAGGCGGGCGAGGAGGGCGGGTACGGCGTTCTCGACCCGCAGGATGCGCTCACCGAGCTGCACGGGCGCCAGGCCCGCTTCCTGCAGCTTCTCGACCTCGTAGGGTATCCAGCCACCCTCGGGCCCGATCGCCAGCGTCACGGGCTCGTCGAGGGCACGAGGGCAGGCCGGATAGCTGCCCGGATGGCCGACCAGGCCACGGGTGCCCGCGACAAGTGCGGGCAGGCGATCCTCGACGAAGGGCTTGAATCTCTTTTCGATCAGCACCTCCGGCAGCACCGTGTCCCGGGCCTGCTCCAGCCCCAGGCGCAGTTGCTCCTCGATGGCCTCGGGCGCCAGGAACGGCGTCTGCCAGAAGCTCTTTTCCACGCGATAGCTGTTGAGCAGCACCAACCGCGCGACGCCCATGGCGGATACGGTCTGCAACACCCGGCGCAGCATCTTGGGGCGGGGCAGGGCCAGCAGCAGGGTGAGTGGCAACTTGGCCGGCGGCGGCTGGTCGAGGGTGACGTTCAGGCAGGCCTGGCCGGCATCGAGGGACTCGATGTGACCGGTACCCATCAGGCCGTTAAGCAGGCCGACGCGCATCCGGTCGCCGGCGGCCGCCTGGTGGACCTCGCGCAGATGGGCGAGACGGCGCGGATCGCGCAGCAAGACCCGGTCAGCGGCCGTGAAGTCGGCCGCCTCGAGCAGGATCAGATTCACGGGCGTTCGGCGGGCGGCTGGGCGTCGGGACTGGCATCTTCGTCGCTGAGCGGGCGCTCGCGCTTCTGCACGAAGCGACCGAACAGCAGGCCGATCTCGAACAGCAGCCACATGGGCACGGCCAGCATGGTCTGGGAGAAGACATCCGGCGGGGTCAGGATCATGCCGACCACGAAGCAGCCGATGACGACGTAGGGGCGGATCTTCTTCAGGTAGGTGACGTCGACCACGCCGATCCAGATCAGCAGTACGGTGGCCACCGGAATCTCGAAGGCCACGCCAAAGGCGAAGAACAGCGTCAGGATGAAATCCAGGTAGGCATTCAGATCCGGCATCATCACGGCGCCTTCCGGCGTGATGCTGCTGAAGAAGTGGAAGATGATCGGGAACACCAGGAAGTAGGCGAAGGCCATGCCGGCATAGAACAGCAGGATGCTGGAGATCAGCAGCGGGATGGCGACCTTCTTCTCATGGCGATAGAGCCCCGGCGCGATGAAACCCCAGACCTGGTGCAGGATCACCGGCATGGCGATGAACAGCGACACCACCAGGGTCAGCTTGAAGGGCGCGAGGAACGGCGAGGTGACGTCCGTGGAGATCATGGTCGCGCCTTCGGGAAGGACGCGGCGGATCGGCTCGGAAGCGAAGGCATAGATCTTCTGGGCGAAGTAGAACAGCCCGAGGAAGATCAGAAAGGTCGCCAGCACGCATCTGAGGATACGGGTGCGCAATTCGGTGAGGTGCGAGACCAGGGGCATTTCCTGGTCATCGTGTTCGGAGGGCTTGTCGCTCATGGTGCTCTTGGCGGCGTCTGGGGCGGATCCTGCGGGCGTTCGGCAACCACGTCCTGGGGCATGGGCGGAGCGGCGGCGGCGGGCGGTGTCTGGACTTCCGGCGTGGAAGCGGCAGGCTTGGGCCGGTTGTCGCGCTGTTCCATGGACAGGATATGCTCGTTGCGCAATTGCTGGCGAATTTCGTCAGCGCCGATCTCGCGCTCCACTTCCTGGCGGATGCTGTTGAAGCTGCGCCTCAGGCGACCGATCCACAGCCCCGCGGTGCGTGCGGCACCCGGCAGGCGTTCCGGACCCAGCACCAGCAGGGCGACGAACCCCACCAGCATCATTTCGGGAAAGCTGATTCCGAACATGGCGGGGCCTTAGTCCTTGCGCACCACCGGCTCTTCGACCTTGCGATGCTCGGCGTCGAAGGTTTGGGGGCGATTCAGGGGAGCGTTGGGGTTGGCCGTGCTGGTGGTAGGCGTCGGCTGTTCGGCCTTGTCGTCCTCGTCGGTGTGCATGGCCTTGCGGAAGCCCTTGATGGCCTCGCCCACGTCGGAGCCGAGGTGCTTGAGGCGCTTGGTGCCAAAGACGATCACCACGACGAGCAGGATGACGATCCAGTGTTTCCAGTCGAAGATACCCATGGTCTTTCCTCGTTGCGAAGCTTGGGGTCAGGATTGCGTACGGGCGGCCTTTTCAGCATGCCCGGAGAGGCCGAAGCGACGATCCAGTTCGTCCAGCACGGCCTGGGGATGCTGGCCGAGGGCCGAGAGCATGATCAGGCTGTGGAACCAGAGGTCGGCGGTCTCGTAGATGACGTCGTCGTACTGCTGGCTGATGGCGGCGTCCTTGGCGGCGAGAATGGTCTCGACGCTTTCTTCGCCGACCTTTTCCAGGATCTTGTTCAGGCCCTTGTGATAGAGGCTGGCCACGTAGGAAGAATCCGGCGCGGCCTGCTTGCGTTCTTCCAGCACCTGCGCCAGACGCGCGAGGGTGTCAGTCATGGCCGTGCCCTCCGGCATAGATGGCGCTGGGGTCCTTGACCACCGGGTCGACGGTCGCCCACTCGCCATCGCGCAGCACGCGATAGAAGCAGCTTTCCCGGCCGGTGTGGCAGGCGATGCCGCCAAGTTGCTCCACCTGCAGGACCACCACGTCGGCGTCGCAATCCAGGCGCAGTTCGATGACCCGCTGTACGTGACCGGATTCCTCGCCCTTGCGCCACAGGCGATTGCGTGAGCGCGACCAATAGACCGCACGGCCTTCGGCGGCGGTCAGGGCCAGGGATTCGCGGTTCATCCAGGCCATCATCAGGATGCGCCCCGAGTTGGGGTCCTGGGCGATGGCCGGTACCAGGCCGTCGCTGTTCCAGTGGATCTCGTCTAACCAGTCGCTCATGAGTCTGTTCAATACTACGAATTAGGGTACTGGGCTCGGTCCGAAAAATGCCTGCGCTCGGTCATGCGGCGTTAAAGATCCGTTCGGAATGCTCAGTTACGGTTCGTAAACTCCGCTTCCTCACGGATTTTTGCCTTGCCTGACCTTCGCTCGGCGACTTTTCACACAGGCCCTAGCCTCGCACAAGACGCAGTTCGAATACAGCGGCAGGGCACCAGTGGCTGAGGGCGTGTATTTCGCCCGACAAAAATGACAGGACGGTTACAGCTTAAGGAGTTCAGCGCCTGATCACCAGAACCAGGCCGCCGACCAGCATGGCCCAGGCCGGCCAGGCGTGGGGCTGGGGTTCGAGACCCAGCTGCGCCGCGCCCACCAGCAGGACGGCGCCGATTACCCGCACGATCCAGTCGTCGTTGCGTCTGCCCCAGGGGTTGGGTGGATCCTTGCGATGCGGCTGGGTGATGCGTTCCAGGGTATCGCGCGCCATCTGCGCCAGATGAGGAATCTGTTCCAGTTGCTGCTGGATATTGCGGGCGACCTGCGGCGGACTCAGCCGCTTGCGCATCCACTTTTCCAGAAAGGGCTTGGCGGTGGACCAGAGGTCCAGGTCCGGATAGAGCTGGCGACCCAGCCCTTCGATGTTGAGCAGGGTCTTCTGCAAGAGCACCAGCTGCGGCTGGATCTCCATGTTGAAGCGCCGCGCCACCTGGAACAGCCGCAGCAGCAGCTGGCCGAAGGAGATGTCCTTGAGCGGCTTCTCGAAGATGGGTTCGCAGACGGTGCGGATGGCCGCTTCCAGCTCGTTGACCTGGGTATTGGCCGGCACCCAGCCAGAGTCGATGTGCAGCTGGGCGACCTTGCGGTAGTCGCGCTGGAAGAAGGCCCAGAGGTTGCGCGCCAGGTAGTCCTGGTCCTCGGGCGTCAGGCTGCCGATGATGCCGCAGTCCACCGCGATGTAGAGGGGATCCCAGGGCTTGGCGGTGCTGACGAAGATGTTGCCCGGGTGCATGTCGGCGTGGAAGAAGCTGTCGCGGAAGACCTGGGTGAAGAAGATCTCCACGCCGCGTTCGGCCAGCAGCTTGAAGTCGGTACCCTGGTCGCGCAGGGCGGCCAGGTCGGTCACCGGGATGCCGTAGATGCGCTCCATGACCAGCACCCGCTCGCGGCACCAGTCCCAGTACACCTGGGGCACATAGAGGCGCTCGGAGCCGTCGAAATTGCGTCTGAGCTGGCTGGAGTTGGCCGCTTCGCGCAACAGGTCCAGCTCGTCGTAGATGGTCTTCTCGTAGTCGCTGACTACGTCCATCGGGTGCAGGCGGCGGGCTTCGGCGGACAGCCGTTCGGCCAGGCGCGCCAGCAGGAACAGCCAGGCGATGTCCTGGCTGATGATGTTCTTCAACCCCGGGCGCACCACCTTGACCACCACCTCTTCGCCGGTCCGCAGCTGGGCGGCATGGACCTGGGCCACCGACGCCGAGGCCAGCGGCTGGTGGTCGAAGCGGGCGAAGGCCTGCTTGATGGGCACGCCAAGCTGGGACTCGATGAGCGCCACGGCCTTTTCCGGCGGGAAGGGCGGGACCTTGTCCTGCAGGAACATCAGTTCGTCGGCGATATCCTCGGGCATGAGGTCGCGCCGGGTGGAGAGTATCTGCCCGAACTTGACGAACACCGGGCCCAGGCCTTCCAGCGCCAGGCGCAGGCGGGCGCCGCGCGGCAGGGTCTTGCTCGGCCGCGGCAACCAGCGCCAGGGCAGCACGTAGCGGGTGGCACGCAGGTACCAGGGCAGCGGCAGGGCATAGACGATGTCGTCAAGCCGGTAGCGGATGACCACGAAGAAGATCCGCAACAGGCGGTTGAGGGCAGCGAACAGCTTCATTCGTCGGGGTTATCCCTGGCGTTGCGGGCGGTGCCCAGGCGGGCGAGACGGGCGTCGAGACGATCCACGTCCAGCCGCAGGGCATCGATCTCGGCGAAGCGGGCCTCGCCTTCGAGACGACCCACAAGCTGGCGGCTCTCCTCGTTCAGCCAGTTGGACAGCGTCAGTTGCAGGCTGTCACGGCTCTGTTCGCCGAGCGCCTGACCGCGCCGGGCCAGATCACCCAGCAACGCGGCTGGCAGCGGACCGAGCCAGCGACTGACCTCGTGCTGCCAGTCCAGCTCCAGCTTCTGCAGGATGTCGGCCAGTTCGATGAGCAGGGCACTGTCGCCTTCTAGCCGCACATCCGGCTGGTGCAGCACCCGCTGCTTGTCGCGGGCCAGGGCCAGCTCGGCCAGACGCGTGGCCGGGGCCTTGAGGGTGCAGTCGACGTCGCCCTCGTGATGGGCGGCGAAGTGCAGGCCGTCACCCGCAGGCAGGATGTAGAGCTGCAGCGACGGTTGCCGGGTCTGCACCGCGATCACCCGGCCGGTCAGGGTGGCCAGCCGCGGCAAGGCCACGGGGTCGAGCGCCAGCAGCGGATTCAGGCCACGCTCCAGCGCGGCCAGCAATGCCTGGGTGACGAGGGCCATCAGGGCTTGATGCCGCGATGCAGGGCCACCACGCCGCCGGTCATGTTGTGGAAGGAGACCCGGGCGAAGCCGGTCTCTTCCATCATGGCCTTGAGGGTCTGCTGGTCGGGGTGCATGCGGATGGATTCGGCCAGGTAGCGGTAGCTCTCGGCGTCACCGGCCACCAGCTTGCCCATCAGCGGCAGGAAGCCGAAGGAGTAGGCGTCATAGGCCTTGGACACCAGCGGATTGGTGGGCTTGGAGAACTCCAGTACCAGCAGCCGGCCACCCGGCTTGAGCACGCGCAGCATGGACGCCAGGGCCTGGTCCTTGTGGGTGACGTTGCGCAGACCGAAGGCGATGGTGATGCAGTCGAAATGGTTGTCGGGGAAGGGCAGCTTCTCCGCGTCGGCCTGGACGAAACGCACGTTGCTGGCGACGCCTTCGTCGAGCAGGCGGTCGCGCCCGACCCTGAGCATGGAGTCGTTGATGTCGGCCAGGACCACCTCGCCGGTGGGGCCGACCAGGCGGGCGAACTGCTTGGTCAGGTCGCCGGTACCTCCGGCGATGTCCAGTACCCGGTTGCCACGGCGCACGCCAGAGAGCTCGATGGTGAATCTCTTCCACAGCCGGTGGATGCCCGCCGACATCAGGTCGTTCATTACATCGTACTTGGCCGCGACCGAGTGGAAGACTTCCGCGACCTTGTAAGCCTTCTGGCTTTCCGGAACGCTCTGGTAGCCGAAGTGGGTCTGGGATTCGGCCTCGGGGCCTTTGCGCGGATCGCTCATGGGGCTACACCTGGGACAGGGACAAGAGGGCATTCTAGCAGGCCGATCGCCCGGCTTGCCCGGCTAAAACGGGGGCTGACCGCTCGGTTCTCGCGATTGGCGACGCGGCGGGCCCTCGCTATAGTCAGGGCCCCTTATCCGGAGTTCCCCGATGTCCCAGATCACCATCGAACGCAGCCACGCGCTCGGCTTGGAAGGCGTACGCCAGAAAGCCGATCAGCTGGCGGAAAAACTCACGCGCGACTACGGGGTGGCCTGCGCCTGGGAGGGCGATACCCTGACATTCACGCGCAGCGGCGTGGATGGACGGATCGAGGTGGCGCAGGATCGGGTGCGGGTCCTGGCGACCCTGGGCATGATGTTCTCGATGCTCAGTGGCCAGATCGAAAAGGAGATCGAACGCAAGCTGGACAAGGCCCTGGCGGCCTGAGTCCGGTCAGAGCATCAGCTTGACCGCGCTGACGTGCGGATCCCTCGTCTTGCCGGCGCGGGCCAGCTGCTCCAGATAGTCGGCCCAGAGTTCGTCGCGGCGACTGCCCAGTTCATGGAGATAGTCCCAGCTGAACAGGCCGCTGTCGTGGCCGTCGTCGAAGGTCAGCTTGATCGCGTAGCGCCCCGCCGGTTCGACGGCGCTGATGCCGACCTGCTGCTTGCCCCACTGCAATACCGGATTGCCGTGTCCCTGGACCTCGGCCGAGGGCGAGTGCACCCGCAGGAATTCGGCGGGCAGCTCGAAGGTTTCCGCGCCATAGCTGACGCTGAGGATCTTCGAGGCCTTGTGGAGCTGGATGGCGGTAGGGATACGCATGCTGGATTCTCTGGGCGGCGTTTCGGTCTTTGCTTGGGGCCATCGCGGCCCTGGCGGTCCGCCGATGCGGTCGCTGTTGGGCTGCGCACAGCGAAGCCCGACCTGGGCGCGGGCAATGTTGGGCTTCGACGATAGCGCTGTCTCAGCCCAACCTACGGCCTATCGCGACCATGGTCGCGATCAACCAGGCATCAGGCCTACCGTCACAGTATATAGCGCGACAGGTCTTCGTCCTGCGCCAGTTCGCCCAGGTGGCCGTTCACATAGGCCGCGTCGATGACGATGGGCTCGCCATTCTGCTGGCCGGCGAGATCGGCGGCGCTGAAGGACACCTCTTCGAGTAGGCGTTCCAGCAGGGTGTGCAGGCGCCGGGCACCGATGTTCTCGGTCTTCTCGTTGACCTGCCAGGCGATCTCGGCGATGCGGGTGATGCCATCGGCGGCGAATTCCACCAGCAGCCCCTCGGTCTTGAGCAGTTCGCGATACTGCTCGGTGAGCGAGGCATGGGGCTCGGTGAGGATGCGCTCGAAGTCCTGCGGGGTCAGCGCCTTGAGTTCGACGCGAATCGGCAGGCGACCCTGCAGCTCCGGCACCAGGTCGCTGGGCTTGGACAGATGGAAGGCGCCCGAGGCGATGAACAGGATATGGTCGGTCTTGACCATGCCCAGCTTGGTGTTGACGGTGCAGCCTTCGATCAGCGGCAGCAGGTCACGCTGCACACCCTCGCGGGAGACATCGGCACCGCTGGTGTTGCCACGCTTGGCGACCTTGTCGATCTCGTCGATGAAGACGATGCCGTGCTGCTCGACGGCCTCCAGGGCGCGGCCCTTGAGTTCTTCCTCGTTGACCAGGCGCGCGGCTTCTTCGTCGCGCACCAGCTTGAGCGCTTCCTTGACCTTGAGCTTGCGCTGCTTGGTCTTGCCCTTGTGCATGCCGGCGAAGAGATTCTGCAGCTGGCTGGTCATCTCCTCCATGCCGGGCGGGGTCATGATCTCGACGCCAGCGGGGGCATCGGCCACCTCGATGTCGATTTCCTTGTCGTCCAGCTGGCCTTCGCGCAGGCGCTTGCGGAACAGCTGACGAGTGTTGCTATCGGTGGCGGTCGGTTGGGGTTCGTTGCTGAAGCCCACCGACGGACGCGCGGGCGGCAGCAGGGCATCGAGGATGCGCTCCTCGGCGGCGTCTTCGGCGCGATGGCGGTTACGCACCATCTCCTGCTCGCGCAGCATCTTCACGGCGGCGTCGGCCAGGTCGCGGATGATGGACTCGACGTCGCGGCCGACATAGCCGACCTCAGTGAACTTGGTGGCTTCCACCTTGAGGAAGGGCGCATTGGCCAGCTTGGCCAGGCGCCGGGCGATTTCGGTCTTGCCCACACCCGTGGGGCCTATCATCAGGATGTTCTTGGGGGTGACCTCGGGACGCAGCTCGACGGGCAGCTGCATGCGCCGCCAGCGGTTGCGCAGGGCGATGGCCACGGCGCGCTTGGCGTCGTCCTGGCCGATGATGTGGCGATTGAGTTCGTGGACGATCTCGCGGGGGGTCATGGACATGGGCAGTCTCTAAACCGGATCACGCCTGGGGCGCGTCCAGCTCCTCGATGGTCAGGTTGCGATTGGTGAACACGCAGATGTCACCGGCGATATTCAGGGAAGTCTCGGCGATTTCGCGGGCACTGAGGTCGGTGTGCATGAGCAGGGCGCGAGCGGCGGCCTGGGCATAGGCGCCACCGGAGCCCATGGCGATCAGCCCTTCTTCGGGTTCCACCACGTCGCCGTTGCCGGTGATGATCAGGGAGGCGTCCTTGTTGGCGACCGCCAGCATGGCTTCCAGACGGCGCAGGGCACGGTCGGTGCGCCAGTCCTTGGCCAGCTCGACGGCGGCGCGGACCAGGTGGCCCTGGTGCTTCTCGAGTTGCGCCTCGAAGCGCTCGAAGAGGGTGAAGGCGTCGGCGGTACCGCCGGCGAAACCGGCCAGCACCTCGCCCCGGTACAGCCGCCGGACTTTCTTGGCGTTGCCTTTCATGACGGTGTTGCCCAGGGAAACCTGGCCGTCGCCGCCGATCACGACCTTGCCGTTGCGGCGTACAGAAACGATGGTGGTCAAGGGAATCTCTCCGCGTTGCTTGGGGCGTCGGCCCCGGTTAAGCGGAGATATGGGGATGGCCGCGGCGCCCTTCAAGCGTCGCGGCGGGGGGATTCGGCAGGTGAGAGTCTGTTCACGGCCTCGCGAGCTGGAGCCAAACCAGGCGAAAATTCTCGAGGAAGCGCAGTTTACGCGTGGTAAATGAGCATTCCGAGAGAGTTTTCAACGCCTTTTGGCTGACTCGCAGCAGGCCATGGGCAGACTCTTTAGTGACCGCGTCGCTGTTGCAGCAACAGATTCTTGAAGCCGCTGCCGGCGAGCTGTTTCTGCGCCTGGGTCAGCTGGTCGCGATCGCTGTAGGGACCGACCAGTACCCGGTACCAGGTGTCGTCCTTGACCTTGCCCGACTCCACCCGCACGTCCTGGCCGAGCATGATGATCTGGGCGCGGACCCGGTCGGCATCGGCCTGGGTGCGGAAGGAACCGGCCTGGAGGAAGAACAGGGTTACCGGCGGCTGGGCCTTGGTGGTGGCTTCCTTGGGCGGCGTGGCGGCCGGCTGGCCCGGGGTGGTCGCGGGCGTGGCCGACGTCGCGGTCGCCGGCTGGCCGGGTTGCGCCGGGGTCGCGGCGGCATCCGGTTTGGCCGGGGTGGTCGGCTTGGCGGCCGGATTGCGCGGCACGGCGTCCGGCGGCACGATCACCTCGGATTCGGGCAGCAGGGTATAGAAGTCGTACTTGGGCTTGATCGGCGTGGGCGGCGTGCCTTCGGTCTTGCCGGTAGCAGTCGACGACTTGCCATTACCCGCCGTGGCGGCCGGGCGGCCTTCTTCCGGCTTGGCACGCTGCACCGCCTTGTTGCCTGGTTCGAGCTTCATCAGGAACACCACGAAGGCCCCGATGGCCAGACCCGACGCAAGCCAGACCCAGCCGGGCAGGGGCTGTTTCTTGGGAGTCGAGGTGTTGCGACTGGCGCCGCGCTTGGGTGGGGCTTTCTTGGTAGCCATCAGGCGGTGATCCGTCTCTTACATGCGTTCCAGGGTGTGCAGGCCGAGCAATTCCAGACCCTGCTTGAGGGTGCGCCCGGTGAGGGCCGCCAGCCGCAGGCGGCTCTGGCGCAGCGCGGGGTCCTCGGCGGTCAGGATCGGGCAATTCTCGTAGAAGCTGGAGAACAGGCCGGCCAGGTCATAGAGGTAGCTGCACAGCAGGTGCGGGGTACCCTTGTCGGCAACGCTGGCGAGGATTTCGCCGAATTGCGCCAGGCGACCGCCCAGATCCTGCTCCTGCGTGGCATCCAGGCGGATGCTGCCGGCGGGTTCGCTCTGCTCGGCCTTGCGCAGCACGCTGGCGACGCGGGTGTAGGCGTACAGCAGATAGGGCGCGGTATTGCCCTCGAAGCTGAGCATCTGCTCGAAGTTGAAGCTGTAGTCGCTGGTGCGGTGCTTGGACAGGTCGGCGTACTTGACCGAGGCGATGCCCACCACGCGGCCGATGTGGCGCAGTTCGTCCTCGCTGAAGGGCGCCTCGCCACGCTCGGCGCGACCGGCATTGCGCTCCTTGACCAGCTGGTAGGCACGTTCCTCGGCTTCGTCGAGCAGGTCGACCAGCTTGACGGTACCGCCGTCGCGGGTCTTGAACGGGCGACCGTCGGCACCGTTCATGGTACCGAAGCCCATGTGCTCGAGTTGCATGGTCGGTGCGACGAAGCCGGCGCGGCGCGCCACCTCGAAGACCATCTGGAAGTGCAGGGCCTGGCGCTGGTCGACGAAGTAGAGCGCCCGATCGGCGTGCAGCTGGCGGCTGCGGTAGCGCATGGCGGCCAGGTCGGTGGTGGAATAGAGATAGCCGCCACCGGCCTTTTGCACGATCACCGGCAGGGGATTGCCCTCGGCGTTCTTGAATTCGTCGAGAAAGACGCAGCGGGCGCCGTCGCTCTCGGTAAGCAGGCCGGCGGCGTCCAGATCGCTCACCACCTGGGCCAGGTCGTCGTTGTAGGCGCTCTCGCCCTTGACGTCGGCCGGGGTCAGGCGGACGTTGAGGCGGTCGTAGACTTCCTGGCAGTGGGACAGGGAGACGGCATTGAAGCGTTCCCAGAGTCGCAGGCAGTGGGCATCGCCGGCCTGCAGCGCCACCACCAGTTCGCGCGCGCGAGCGGCGAATTCCGGCGAGGCGTCGAAGCGCCCCTTGGCGGCGCGATAGAACACCTCGAGATCGGCCAGCTCGCCTTCGGCGGCTTGCGGCTGCTCTTCCATGTAGGCCAGCAGCATGCCGAACTGGGTGCCCCAGTCACCCACGTGGTTCTGGCGGATCACCTCGTCGCCGAGGAATTCCAGCACCCGCGCCGCGGCGTCACCGATGATGGTCGAACGCAGGTGACCGACGTGCATTTCCTTGGCCAGGTTCGGCGAGGAGAGGTCCACCACCACGCGCTGACGCGGCTCGTGCCTGGGCACCCCCAGGTGCGGATCGGTGAAGGCGGCATCCAGGCGCGCGGCCAGTTGAGCGTGATTCTGGAAGAAATTGAGAAAGCCGGGGCCGGCGATTTCCACCTTGCTGACCGCCGGATCGGCGGGCAGGGCGGCGAGCAGCTTTTCAGCCAGGTCGCGGGGCTTGGCGCGGGCCGGCTTGGCCAGCAGCAGGGCGACGTTGCTGGCGAAGTCGCCGTGGCTCTTGTCCTTGGTGTTTTCGACCTGGATGGCCGGAGCCACGTCGGCCGGCAGGGTGCCGTCGGCGATCAGGCGGTCGAGGGCGTGCTGGATGAGCTGGCGGATGCTGTCTTTCATGATCATTGGCCTTCGGCGTGCGCCGAGCGCGCACTGCGATGAAAACCCGGCATTATCCGTGGCGAGCCCGGCCTTGCCAATGGTAAGCCAATGCCACTAGAAGAGATCGATGGGATCGACGTCCAGCGACCAGCGCACCTGACGGGCTTCAGGCAGGCTTTCCAGCTGGACGACCCAGATGCCCAACAGGCGATGCAGAGGCGCGCGGCTGCTGCTCTGCAGCAGCAACTGGGCCCGGTGGCGACCGGCGCGTCTTTCCATCGGCGCCGGTACCGGCCCGAGCAACTCCACCTGGGGCAGGGCAAGATTGACCGCCAGGCCCTCGGCGACGTGATAGGCGGCCTCCAGGAAGTTCTCCACCTGGTCCTGGCGATGGGCATCGGCGCGCAACAGGGCCAGATAGGCGAAGGGCGGCAGCCCGGCGGCGCGGCGCTCCTGCAGGGCCTGGCGGGCAAAGGCCGGATAGCCCTCCTCGGCCAGCTGCACCATCAGCGGATGATCGGCCAGATGGGTCTGGATCAGTACCAGCCCCGGCTCCTCGGCGCGACCGGCGCGCCCGGCGACCTGGACGATCTGCTGGGCCATGCGCTCGCTGGCGCGGAAGTCGGCGGAAAACAGCCCGCTGTCGGCATCCAGCACGGCCACCAGGGTCACCTTGGGGAAGTGGTGCCCCTTGGCGAGCATCTGGGTGCCGACCAGAATGCAGGGCGTACCGCTGTGGATGATTTTCAGCAGCTTGGCCAGGGCGTCCTTGCGTGCCGTGGTGTCGCGGTCGATGCGCAGCACCGGGACATCCGGGAACAGCAGCTGCAGGCGTTCCTCGGCGCGCTCGGTACCGGCACCCACCGGGCGCAGGTCGAGCTTGCCGCAGGACGGACAGTGCCTCGGCGGCGTCTGGCGCTGATCGCAATGGTGGCAGCGCAGCTCGCCGGAGCCGCGGTGGTAGGTCATGCGCGCATCGCAGCGCGGGCACTGGGCCAGCCAGCCGCAGTCGTGGCAGAGCAGGGTAGGGGCGAAGCCGCGGCGGTTGAGGAACACCAGCACCTGTTGGCCGCGCTCCAGGGTCGCGCCCATGGCCTTGAGCAGCGGTTGCGACAGGCCGCTGTCCAGCGGTCGGCTGCGCACGTCCAGGCGCTCGAAGCGTGGCGGCTGGGCGCCGCCGGCGCGGAGCGACAGGCGCAGGTGGGCGTAACGCCCCTGCTCGGCGTTGTGCAGGCTTTCCAGGGAGGGCGTGGCCGAGCCCAGCACCACCGGCAGATTGTCGAGGCGCGCGCGGACCACCGCCAGGTCGCGGGCGTGGTACCTCAGGCCTTCCTGCTGTTTATAGGAGGCGTCGTGTTCCTCGTCGACGATGATCAGCCCGGGATGCTTGAGCGGGGTGAACAGCGCCGAGCGGGTGCCGACCACGATGTCCAGTTCGCCATCGCGGGCGGCCAGCCAGATGTCCATGCGCTCGCGATCGGTCAGCGCCGAGTGCAGCAGGGCGATGCGGGCATTGAAGCGCTGTTCGAAGCGCCCCAGGGTTTGCGGGCCCAGGTTGATCTCGGGAATCAGCAGCAGCGCCTGGCGCCCCGCTTCCAGGGTGGCGCGGATCAGTTGCAGATAGACCTCGGTCTTGCCGCTGCCGGTCACCCCTTCCAGGAGATGGCAGTGGAAGCCGCTGCCGGCGCGGACCGCTTCGTAGGCCAGGCGCTGCTCGCTGTTGAGTGGCAACTCGGCCTGGGCCAGCCAGGAGCCCTGGTGCCGCGTCGGCTGGTGATAGCGGGTTTCCACCGTGACCAGGCCCTTGGCCTGCAGCAGATCGAGACTGTCCTTGACCAGGCCGAGCTGGCCGAGCAATTCGTGCAGCACCCCGTGGGGGTGCTGGCGCAGGGTTCTGAGTGCCTCGCGCTGGCGCGGCGCCCGGGCCAGGCGCGGATCCTCCGGGCGCGCCTCGGGCTGGGCGATCCAGAAGCGCTGCAGTCGTCGCTCGGCCGGCTCTCCCTGACGCAAAAGGGCAGGAAGTGCCCAGCTCAGGGTGTCGCCGAGGCTGTGCTGATAGTACTGGGCCGACCACTGGCAGAGCTCGAACAGCGCACTGGGCAGCGGCGGACGCTCGTCGAGCAGTTGCAGCGCCGCGCGCAGCTTGTCCGGCGGCACCTCGGTTTCCCGGGCCACTTCGATCAGCACCCCGACCACCTCGCGGCGGCCAAAGGGCAGCCGCAGCCGCACGCCCGGGCGCAACTGCTCCTCGACCACGCCCTTGGGCGGCAGATAGTCGAACAGGCGGCGCAACGGAGAGGGCAGCGCCAGGCGCAGGATCAGGGGCACGGCAGGGCTCGCAGGAGGAAAGCCCGATGGTAGCAGACGGGCGGTGAGGGGGCTGCTTGCACGTCCAATCTGCTCTGGTATGATTCGCAGCCCAAATCTGTGCGGTATCCGGCAATGGCGCCGGGTGGCGGCACAGCTAGACCCCGAGGATAGCCCCATGAAAGCTGATATCCATCCGCAGTACGATGCCATCGAAGCCACCTGCAGCTGCGGCAACGTCATCAAGACCCGCTCGACCCTGAGCAAGAACATTCACCTGGACGTCTGCTCCGAATGCCACCCGTTCTACACTGGCAAGCAGAAGGTCCTGGACGCTGGCGGCCGTATCGATCGCTTCAAGCAGCGCTTCGGCGTGTTCGGCAGCAACAAGTAATGCGCTGCCGTCGGCCATCTCTGCATGGTTCGACACTGAAAAAGGCGTCCCTCTGGGGCGCCTTTTTTGTTTGTGGCCTGGCTGGCGCCCCGGCGGCCCAGGCGGCGGACTGTCCGCTGCTGCCGGGCGGACAGGAGGTCGTGGTCCGCCAGGTGGTCGACGGCGATACCCTGCGCCTGGTCGACGGCCGTTCGGTGCGCCTGATCGGCGTCAATGCTCCGGAGTTGGGCAAGTCCGGCGGTACCGCCCAGCCCTACGCCGAGGCGGCGCGTCGGCGGCTGCAGGAGCTGGTCGCGGCCAGCGACGAGCGCCTGCGGCTGGTGCCGGGCAGCGAGGCGACCGACCACTATGGTCGCACCCTGGCGCATCTCTATGATCGCCAGGGCGGCAACCTGGAAGCCCGGCTGATCACCGAGGGCTTCGGCTATGCCGTCGCCATCGCCCCCAATACCCGGCTGGCCGCCTGTCAGGCCGCCGCGGAAAGCCAGGCGCGCCAGGCGCGACGGGGCGTCTGGAAACAGGATCCGACCATCGCCTCGACCCGCTTGGAAGAGAGTGGTTTCGCCGTGGTGCGGGGGCGTCTGCTGGACGTCGAGCGCAATCGTGGCGGCCTCTGGCTGCAGTTCGAAGGCGATCTGGTGATCAATGTTCCCGAGCGCTTCGTCGCGGCCTTCGACGAGGTGCCGCTGCGCCAGTGGACAGGGCGCGACCTCGAAGCCCGAGGCTGGATCGTTGATCGCAGTCGGCGCCAGGAAGCGGGCCGCGGACGCTGGCTGATGACCCTGAGCGACCCGCACATGCTGGGTTTGCGGGTTGAATCGTTTTAGCCGAAAGTCGTATTGCGATTGATTTCAGGCATATGGCCGATTGCTTGTGGCACCTTGAGTCTTTGCGTATTCTCGCCCGACCCAAGACCCACACCACGCGGATATACCAATAATGTCTGATCTCAAAACCGCCGCCCTCGAATACCATGCTCAGCCGCGTCCCGGCAAACTCAGCGTCGAGCTGACCAAGCCCACCGCGACCGCCCGTGACCTGTCCCTGGCCTACAGCCCCGGCGTCGCCGAACCGGTCCGCGAGATCGGTCGCGATCCCGAACTGGCCTACCGTTACACCGGCAAGGGCAACCTGGTCGCCGTGATCTCCGACGGTACCGCCATCCTCGGCCTGGGCAACCTCGGCCCGCTGGCCTCCAAGCCGGTGATGGAAGGCAAGGGCGTGCTGTTCAAGCGCTTCGCCGGTGTGGACGTCTTCGACATCGAGGTGGACGCCGAGAGCCCCCAGGCCTTCATCGATACCGTCAAGCGCATCTCCATCACCTTCGGCGGCATCAACCTCGAAGACATCAAGGCGCCCGAGTGCTTCGAGATCGAGCGCGCCCTGATCGAGCAGTGCGACATCCCGGTCTTCCACGATGACCAGCATGGCACCGCCATCGTCACCGCCGCCGGCATGCTCAACGCTCTGGAAATCGCCGGCAAGCGTCTGGAAGACGCCAAGATCGTCTGCCTGGGTGCCGGCGCTGCCGCCATCTCCTGCATGCGTCTCCTCGCCAGCATGGGCGCCAAGGTCGAGAACATCTACATGATCGACCGTCAGGGCGTGGTCCACAGCGGCCGCAGCGACCTGAACCAGTACAAGGCGGCCTTCGCCACCGAGACCAGCAAGCGCACCCTGGACGACGCCCTCGAAGGCGCCGATGTCTTCGTCGGTCTGTCCGGTCCGAACCTGCTGTCGGCCGAAGGCCTCAAGCGCATGGCGGCCAATCCCATCGTCTTCGCCTGCTCCAACCCGGATCCGGAAATCACCCCCGAACTGGCCCACGCCACGCGCGATGACGTGATCATGGCCACCGGTCGCTCCGACTATCCGAACCAGGTCAACAACGTGCTGGGCTTCCCCTTCATCTTCCGCGGTGCCCTGGACGTTCGCGCCCGGGTGATCAACGAAGAAATGAAGATCGCCGCGGCCCTGGCCCTGCGTGAGCTGGCCAAGCTGCCGGTGCCCAAGGAAGTCTGCGCCGCCTACAACGTCGACAGCCTGAGCTTCGGTCGCGAGTACATCATCCCCAAGCCGATGGACGCGCGCCTGATCACCCTGGTATCCGATGCCGTGGCCAAGGCCGCCATCGAGACCGGCGTGGCCACGCTGCCCTATCCGGCGAACTATCCGCTGAAGTCGGTGGATGACGTCTTCGCCAAGTAAGGCTGAAGCAATAAAAAACCCCGCCTTGGCGGGGTTTTTTATTGGGCGCGGATCAGAAGATGTCCATGGGCACGTTTTCGCTGGAGGGCAGCGGCGTGCCGGGCGCGACGCCGGGTGGCAGCTCGTCCAGGCTCGGTGGGGTGTCCTCGCTCTTGAACAGCTCGAAGTAGGCGTTGGGCGTGCCGGGCGGAGCGGCGCGACCCGTGGTGGGGTCGACGCGGATGGAGACGATGCCGTCCGGTTCCTTGAGCTGATGCGGCGGCTTGTCCTTGAGCGCCGCGCCCATGTAGCTCATCCAGATCGGCAGGGCCACGGTGCCACCGAATTCCTGGCGGCCCAGGGTCTCGGGCTGATCGAAGCCGGCCCAGACCGTGGTCACGTAGTCGCCGTTGTAGCCGGAGAACCAGGTGTCCTTGGATTCGTTGGTGGTGCCGGTCTTGCCGGCCAGGTCGTTGCGACCCAGTTCCAGCGCCTTGCGTCCGGTGCCGCGCTTGATCACGTCCTGCAGCATGCTGTTCATGATGAAGGCGTTGCGCGGGTCGATGACCTGGGGCGCGAACACCGGCGGCGGATTGGCCGGATCGGCAGCGGTGGTATCGGTCGCCGGCGTGACCTCGACGCCGGGGGCGGCCTTGGCCTGCACCTGCTGGGGCACCCGCGGCGCGGCAGTGCGATAGACCACCTTGCCGTCGCGATCGGTCACGTGATCGACCACGTAGGGCGTCACCTTGTAGCCTTCGTTGGCGAACACCGACCAGCCGGTGGCCACTTCCAGTGGCGTCAGGCCCGGGGTACCGAGAGCGAGGGACAGGTTGCGCGGCAACTGATCGCGCTCGAAGCCGAAGCGACTGACGTAATCCAGCGCATAGTCGATGCCGATGGCCTGCAGCACCCGGATGGACACCAGGTTGCGCGAGCGATACAGCGCCTCGCGCAGGCGGATGGGGCCGAGGAAGGTGTTGTTGTCGTTCTTCGGTCGCCAGGCTTCGTCGGGATTCTCGTCCATGAAGACGATGGGCGCATCGTTGACCAGGCTGGCGGCGGTGAAGCCCTTTTCCAGTGCCGCGCTATAGATGAACGGCTTGAAGCTGGAGCCGGGCTGGCGGCGGGCCTGGGTCGCACGGTTGTAGTTGCTCTGCTCGAAGGAGAAACCACCGATCAGGGCGCGGATGGCGCCATCCTGGGGGTCGAGCGACACCAGGGCGCTCTGCGCCTTGGGAACCTGCGAGAACTTCAGACTGCCATCGTCCTGGCGCTGCACCCGGATCAGATCGCCGACCTTGACCACGTCGGCCGGACCGTTCGGGCGCGGCCCCAGGCTGTTGGCGCTGAGGTAGGGGCGTGCCCACTTCATCGAGTCCCAGGAGACCGCTTCTTCCTTGCCCTCGCGGGTCAGGACCAGGATGCCGCTCTTCTCCACCTGGGTGACGAGGGCCGGATCCTGGCCGCCGACGATGCGCTGCTTCTGGATCAGCGTGGTCCATTCGGACCGGCTGCGGTTGGGCCACTGGGCCTCGGGGCCGCGATAGCCATGGCGGCGGTCGTAGTCGGTCAGGCCGTCACGCACGGCCTCGAAGGCATCCGTCTGCAGCCGGCTGTCGATGGTGGTGTAGACCTGGTAGCCATCGGTATAGGCATCGCCACCATAGCGACCGACCATTTCCGCCCGCGCCATCTCGGCGATGTAGGGGGCGTTGAGTTCAGGCACGGCGACGTGGTGATAGGCCTCGAGCGGCTCGGCGATGCCGGCCTGGTAGGCCGCCTGATCGATATAACCGAGCTTGAACATGCGTTCGAGGATCCAGTTGCGTCTTTCCAGGCTACGCTCAGGATTAGCGACCGGGTTGTAGCGCGACGGTGCCTTGGGCAGACCGGCGATCATCGCCATCTGGGCAACGGTCAGGTCCTTGATGGACTTGCCGTAGTAGACCTGGGCGGCGGCCTCGATACCGTAGGCGCGGTTGCCCAGGTAGATCTTGTTGACGTAGAGCTCGAGGATCTCGTCCTTGCTCAGTTGGCGCTCGATTTGCAGCGCCAGGAGGATCTCGGTGAATTTGCGCGAGAAGCTGCGTTCGCTGGTCAGGAAGTAGTTCTTGGCGACCTGCATGGTGATGGTGCTGCCGCCGGTCTGGATGTGTCCGGTCTTGACCAGCTGGCTCACCGCTCGCGCCAGGCTTTTCACATCCACGCCATAGTGATTGGCGAAGTTGTCATCCTCGGCGGAGAGCAGGGCATGGATGAAGTTGGGCGGTATCTCGTTGAACCGCAGCGGCGAGCGGCGCATTTCGCCGAATTCGGCGATGAGTTTGCCGTCCGCGCTGTACACCCGCAGAGGGATCTGCAGTTGCACGTTTCGCAGGGCATCGATGGAGGGCAGGCTGGGGCTGAGGTAGAGGAAGGCACCGCTGAGACCCAGCAAAAGGCTGCAGACCAGGGCGACCAACGACCACCAGAAAAATTTCAGAACACGCATCAAGAGACTTTTCGAATGGAAAGAAGGAAAGGGCGACAGGTGAGGGTCAGCCTACACGGCGTCGCCATTATAGGCGCGTTTGGCGGTTGGCCGCTATTTGCTCGGGTGTCAAGTCTGTTATCTAATGCCCGTCCGCGGAAGACCACCGTCGCTCATAGGGAACTGATGTGCTAGGGCTATTCAGAAAGAAGGCGAATACGCTGCTGGGTATCGACGTCAGTTCGACATCCGTGAAACTCATCGAGTTGAGCCGTTCGGGCGGGCGCTACCGGGTGGAAGCCTATGCGGTCGAGCCGCTGCCGGCCAATGCCGTGGTGGAAAAGAACATCGCCGAACTCGAAGGCGTGGGCCTGGCCATCGGCCGGGTGCTGGTCAAGGCGCGCAGCTCCGCGCGCAGCGCTGCGGTGGCCGTCTCCGGCTCGGCGGTGATCGCCAAGACCATCGAGATGGATGCCGGCCTGACCGACGACGAGCTGGAAAACCAGATCAAGCTGGAAGCCGACCAATACATACCCTATCCGCTGGACGAGGTCGCCATCGACTTCGAGGTGCAGGGGCCGTCGCCGCGCAACGCCGAGCGCGTCGAGGTGCTGCTGGCCGCCTGCCGGAAGGAAAACGTCGAGGTTCGCGAGGCGGCCCTGGCGCTGGCCGGCGTCTCGGCCAAGGTGGTCGACGTCGAGGCCTATGCTCTGGAGCGCGCCTACCAGTTGCTGGCCAACCAGCTCGGTGGCCATGTCGACGACCTGACCGTGGCGGTGGTCGACATCGGCGCCACCATGACCACCCTGAGCGTGCTGCACAACGGCAAGACCATCTACACCCGCGAGCAGCTGTTCGGCGGTCGTCAGCTCACCGAGGAGATCCAGCGCCGCTACGGCCTGTCGGTGGAGGAGGCCGGTCTGGCCAAGAAGCAGGGCGGGTTGCCGGACGACTACCAGAGCGAGGTGCTGACGCCCTTCCGCGAGGCGGTGGTGCAACAGGTGGCGCGTTCGCTGCAGTTCTTTTTCGCCGCCGGGCAATACAATGATGTGGACTACATCTTGCTTGCCGGAGGAACAGCGTCAATTTCCGGACTCGACCGCTTGATCCAGCAGAAAATCGGCACCCCCACGGTCCTGGCCAATCCCTTCGCCGACATGACCGTCAGCAACAAGGTCAATGCGGCAGCCCTGGCGGGTGACGCCCCGGCGCTGATGATCGCCTGCGGCCTGGCCATGAGGAGTTTCGACTAGATGGCCCGCATCAACCTCTTGCCCTGGCGGGAGCAGCTGCGCGAAGAAAGGCGCAAGCAGTTCCTGGTGATCCTGGGCGGCATCTTCGTGCTCTCGTGCGGCGCCGTATTTCTCGGGGATCAGTACCTGTCCGGCGAGATCACCCGGCAGGAGGCGCGCAACGCCTTCATCCAGCAGAACATCGCCCAGCTGGACGTGCGCATCAAGGAGATCAGCGAGCTCAAGACCCGTCGTCAGCAACTGCTGGCGCGGATGAAGATCATCCAGGACCTGCAGGGCAACCGCCCGGTCATCGGCCACGTCTTCGACCAGTTGGTGCGCACCCTGCCGGACGGCGTCTACTTCCGCGAGCTGAAGATGCAGGGCGACACCCTGTCGATCAGTGGCGAGGCGGAATCCAACAACCGGGTCTCCAATCTGATGCGTAACCTGGATGCCTCGGACTGGTTCGCGTCGCCTACGCTGATCGAGGTGAAGGCCACCACCGCGGGTGCGGTGGACCAGGCCAATACCTTCCAGCTCACCGTCAAGCAGACCCAACCCGGCGCCCCCGTCGCCCCGGCCCCGCTCGCCAAGGGAGGCAAACCATGAGTCTCGCCGATTCCCTGGCCAGCCTGCGCAAGGTCGACATCAACGAACTCAGCCTGGAGAACCTCGGTTCCTGGCCCAAGCCGGTCAAGGTCATCGCCTGCCTGCTGATCGTGCTGGTGGTGCTCCTGCTCGGCTATCAGTTCCATCTCAGCGACATGCAGGCCCAACTGGACAGTCAGCGCAACCAGGAAGAGACACTCAAGCAGCAATACGCCAGCAAGGCCTTCCAGGCCGCCAATCTGGATGCCTACAAGCAGCAGATGGTGGAGATGGAAGAGTCCTTCGGCGCCCTGCTGCGGCAACTGCCCGGTGATACCGAGGTGCCGGCGCTGCTGGAAGACATCACCCGCACCGGTCTCGGCAGCGGCCTGGAATTCGAGCAGATCAAGCTGCTGCCCGAAGTCACCCAGCAGTTCTATGTCGAGTTGCCGATCCAGATCACCGTGGTGGGCAGCTATCACGACCTGGCGACCTTCGTCAGCAGCGTCTCCAGCCTGCCGCGCATCGTCACCCTGCACGACTTCGATCTCAAGCCGGTGGACGACAAGAATGCCAATGGTGGCGGTACGGTCTCCGGAGGCGGCGGCAAGTTGCGCATGAACGTCCTGGCCAAGACCTACAGGTACAACGACAAGGGGCTCGGCAAATGAGGACGCCCCTGTTGCTCTGTCTGCTGACCGGCGTGCTGGTCGGCTGTGGTTCCAGCGATACCAGCGATCTGCAGGCCTTCATGGACGAAACCCGGGCCAAGCCGCGTGGTTCCATCGAGCCGTTGCCGCAGTTTCGCGCCTATGAACCCTTCACCTACGCCGCCGCGGCCCTGCGCAGCCCCTTCCAGGCGCCGGTGCGCATCGACCCCACGGTGCGCCAGCGCGGAACCGGCAACATCAAGCCGGACGCGAATCGGCCCAAGCAATTTCTCGAAGGCTTCAACATCGAGACCTTCAGCATGGTCGGCATCCTGGCCAACGCCAGCGGCCGTTATGCACTGGTCAATGGCGCCGGGGGCGTGCATCGCGTCAAGGTGGGGGACTACCTGGGACGCAACGACGGGCGCATCACCAAGATCACTGATGGCGAGATCGACGTGATCGAAATCGTCCCGGATGGCGAGGGTGGCTGGCTGGAACGGCCGCGCACCATCACCTTGAAGGAAAAGACTTAAATGGGCAGGGCGAGCACTGTGAACACTACTATCGCGGGACGACTGGGGCTGGGCCTGGCCCTGCTGCTGAGCAGCCTGGCCGGTCAGGCCCTGGCAGCCGATCTGCAGGCCTTGAACGTCGCCTCCCTGCCCGGGGATCGCATCGAACTCAAGCTGACCTTCGATCAGCCGGTGCCAGTGCCCAAGGGCTACACCATCGAGCAGCCGGCGCGGATCGCCCTGGATCTGCCCGGCGTGGCCAACAAGCTGGGCACCAAGAGCCGCGAGCTGGGCAATGGCAATGCCCGCAGCGTGACGGTAGTGGAGGCGGGCAATCGCACCCGCCTGATCATCAACCTCACCAACCTGGCCAGCTACGACACCCGGGCCGACGGCCGCAACCTGTTCGTCACCATCGGCGGCACCGCGGGTCGTCAGACGGCCAGCGCCCAGGCCAATCTGACGCCCAACCTGCCGCGCGCCGCCGCGCCGGCCACCGTGACCGCGCCCTCGTCCGCCCCCCTGCCCGGTGCGGTCGCCCGCACGCCGCTGCCGCCGACCCAGGCCGCCTCGACCGTGGCGGCCATGACCGCGCCGCGGCCGCAACTGCGCGGCAAGGCGATCCGCCATATCGATTTCCAGCGGGGTCCCCAGGGCGAGGGTAACGTGGTCATCGACCTGAGCGAGACCGGTATCAACCCGGACATCCAGGAGCAGGGCGGCAAGATTCGCCTGACCTTCGCCGGTACCCAGCTGCCCGAAGAGCTGCGGGTGCGCCTGGACGTCAAGGACTTCGCCACCCCGGTGCAGTTCGTCAATGCCTCCGCTGACAGCAGCGGGGCGTCCATCGTCATCGAACCGACCGGGACCTACGACTACCTGGCCTACCAGACCAACAATCGTCTGACCCTGAGCGTCAAGCCGCTCACCACCGAGGAAAAGGAAAAGCGCGCAGCCGATCGCTTCACCTATACCGGCGAGAAACTGTCGCTGAATTTCCAGGACATCGACGTCCGCTCGGTGCTGCAGCTGATCGCCGACTTCACCAACCTCAACCTAGTGGCGAGCGACACCGTGCAGGGCAACATCACCCTGCGCCTGCAGAACGTGCCCTGGGATCAGGCGCTGGATCTGATCCTCAAGACCAAGGGGCTCGACAAGCGTCAGATCGGCAACGTGCTGCTGGTGGCGCCGGCCGACGAGATCGCCGCCCGCGAGCGTCAGGAGCTGGAATCCCAGAAGCAGATCCAGCAGCTGGCCCCGCTGCGTCGCGACCTGATCCAGGTCAACTACGCCAAGGCCGCCGATATCGCCAAGCTGTTCCAGTCGGTGACCAGCGCCGACAAGACCGCCGACGAGCGCGGCTCGATCTCGGTGGACGAGCGTACCAACAGCATCATCGCCTACCAGACCCAGAATCGCCTGGACGAACTCCGGCGTATCGTCTCGCAGCTGGACATCCCGGTGCGCCAGGTGATGATCGAGGCGCGGCTGGTGGAGGCCAACGTCGACTACAGCAAGCAGCTGGGCGTGCGCTGGGGCGGTAACGCCAGTTCGGGCAACTTCGCGGTCTATGGCAAGGACGGCGCCACCACCGTCGATTCCACGACCGGTCAGGTGTTCCTGCCGGGGACCAGTACCGTAGGCGGCTTCACCTCCGCCAGTGGTGTGGCGCCCACGCCCTTCGTCGACATGGGCGTTTCCGGCAGCACCTCGGGCATCGGCGTCGGCTTCATGGTCGGTGGCAAGATGCTCGACCTGCAGCTGTCCGCGCTGCAATCCAGTGGCAACGGCGAAATCATCTCCCAGCCCAAGGTGGTGACCTCGGACAAGGAGACCGCCAAGATCCTGCGCGGTACCGAGATCCCCTACCAGGAAGCCAGCTCCAGCGGTGCCACCAGCACCAGCTTCAAGCAGGCGGCCCTGTCGCTGGAGGTCACGCCGCAGATCACCCCGGACAACCGCATCATCATGGAGGTCAAGGTCAACAAGGACGCCCCTGACTACCAGAACGCCCTCAACGGCGTGCCGCCGATCAGCAAGAACGAGGTCAATGCCAAGGTGCTGGTGAGCGATGGCGAGACCATCGTGCTGGGCGGGGTGTTCTCCAATACCCAGACCAAGTCCACCACCAAGGTGCCGATGCTGGGGGATATTCCCTATGTCGGCCGGCTGTTCCGCCGGGATTCGGTGACCGACAGCAAAGTCGAGCTGCTGATCTTCCTCACGCCGCGTATCATGAACAACCAGGCGATAGCGGTTGGTCGATGACATAAGTGCGTAATCTGTTTCTCGTAGGACCGATGGGCTCGGGCAAGAGCACCATCGGCCGGCTCCTGGCGAAGGAATTGCGGCTGCCGTTCAAGGATTCCGACAAGGTAATCGAAGAACGTACCGGTGCCGACATCCCCTGGATCTTCGATGTGGAAGGCGAGCAGGGCTTTCGCGAGCGCGAACGCGCCGCGATCGCCGAGCTGTGCGCGGAAAACGGCCTGGTAATGGCCACCGGCGGGGGCGCCGTGCTGCGCGAGGACAATCGCCAGGCGCTCAAGCACGGCGGACGGGTCATCTATCTGCATGCCTCCATCGAGCAGCAGATCGAACGCACCTCCCGCGATCGCAACCGTCCCCTCCTGCAGACCGCCGATCCCGCGGCGGTGCTGCGCAATCTCATGGCCATGCGCGACCCGCTGTACCGCGAGATCGCCGATATCGTCATCGAGACCGACGAGCGGCCACCCCGGCTGGTCGTGCTGCAGATACTCGACCGTCTGAAAGCCCTGGCGCCGCATTAAAGCCGCGTGCGTTCTGCGCTATGCTAGGCGCCCTTTGAATCAAGGTGACGGCATGCGGACTCTTCACGTCGAGCTCGGTGAGCGCAGCTACCCGATCTACATCGGCCAGGGCCTCCTGGATCGGCCGGACTGCTTCCTGCCCCATCTCGCCGGGCGCAAGGTGGCGATCGTCACCAATGAAACCATCGCGCCGCTCTATCTGGAGCGCCTGCTGCGCACCCTGGGCGACCGCCAGGTCAGCTCGATCGTGCTGCCCGATGGCGAGGCACACAAGAACTGGGAAACCCTGCAACTGATCTTCGACGGCCTGCTGCAGGATCGCCATGATCGCAAGACCACCCTCATCGCCCTCGGTGGCGGGGTGATCGGCGACATGGGCGGATTCGCCGCAGCCTGCTATCAGCGCGGCGTGGACTTCATCCAGGTGCCGACCACGCTGCTGTCCCAGGTCGATTCCTCGGTAGGCGGCAAGACCGGCATCAACCACCCGCTGGGCAAGAATATGATCGGCGCCTTCTACCAGCCCAAGGCCGTGGTCATCGACACCGACAGCCTGGCGACCCTGCCGGCGCGTGAGCTGTCGGCGGGTCTGGCCGAGGTCATCAAGTACGGCCTGATCTGCGACGAAGCCTTCCTCGGCTGGCTCGAAGAGCACGTCGAGGCGCTGCTGGCGCTGGACCAGCAGGCCCTCACCGCAGCCATCGAGCGTTCCTGCGCGGCCAAGGCCCAGGTGGTCGGCAGCGACGAGCGCGAGTCGGGCCTGCGTGCCATCCTCAATCTCGGCCATACCTTCGGTCACGCCATCGAGACCCACCAGGGCTATGGCGTCTGGCTGCATGGCGAGGCGGTTTCCGCCGGCATGGTCATGGCGTTGCAGATGTCCCTGCTGCTGGGCTGGCTCACGGCTGCCCAGCGCGACCGCGCCCTGCGCCTGCTGGTCCGGGCGGGGCTTCCCGTGGTACCGCCGGCGGACATGCAGCCGGCCGATTTCGAACGCCTCATGGCGGTGGACAAGAAGGTCCTGGATGGACAACTCCGGCTGGTACTGCTCAGTGACCTGGGCCAGGCCGTGGTGACCGCCGACTTCGCCCGCGACATTCTCGAGCAGACGCTGCGTACCGATTACCAAGCGCTGACCGCCCAGTAAGGAGAACAAGAGAGTCCCATGTCCAATCTGCACGCCGACGAAGCCTTCCTCGGTCACTATCAGTTCACTCACGACCCGTTCGCCGCCCGCGTTCCCGGTTTCAAATTCTTTCCGGCGCAGCGCAAGCCGGTGCTGGGCCAGTTGCATCATCTGGCCCGCTACAGCCAGCTGCTGCTGGTGGTCAGCGGCCCCGAGGGCAGTGGCAAGACGCTGCTGCGCCAGGCGCTGGCGGCCAGTACCAAGAAGGAAGCCGTGCACTGCGTGGTGATTTCCGCGCAGAACGGCGGCGACGCCCGCACCGTGCTGGCTCTGGTCGCCAAGGGCGTGGGCGCCGACAGCCAGACGCCGGCGGCCATTCTCGCGCAGGCGGCGGAAGTGCGCCTGGCGGGGCAGGAGGTCTACATCCTGGTGGATGACGCCGAGGCGCTGGCCACCCCCGCGCTGGAAGCCCTGCTGGAGCTGGCCGGTGGCGGCGAAAAGGAGCGCCTGCACGTCTTCCTGTTCGGCGAAGCGGAAGTGGTGATGCGCCTGGAAGACATCGCCCAGGGCGAAGAGCGCTATCACGCCATCGAATTGCTGCCCTACAGCGAGAGCGAGGCCGAGGAATATCTGGCCCAGCGCCTGGAGGGTGCCGGTCAGGGCCTGGAGATCTTTACCGACGAGCAGCTCGCGACCATCCACCAGCGCTCCGGCGGCTGGCCCGGTCGGCTCAACGAAGAAGCCCGGGATGTCCTGGTGGCGGGCATGAGCGCCCGGCGCAAGAAGGCCGCCGCACCGGCGAAAGGCTCGCGCAATCTGCTGGCGGCGTTGCCGCGCAAGCACCTGGTCATTCTCGGGGTGGTGGTGCTGGCAGTCGGCGCCGCGGCGCTGTCGATGAAGGGCGGCAAGAGCGAGACCCCGGCCACCGGCACGGCCGGACAGGACCTGCCCATGGGGGGGCAGAACACCGCGTCCGCCGGCAAGGACGCCCAGGGGGCGCCCATCCAGTTCGACGGCTCTTCCAAGCCGCTGCCCCTGCCGCTGGTGGGTGAGTCGCAGCCGGTCATCCGTGAACCCCTGGCGGAAGCGGCTGGTGGCCGGCAGGCGGGTACCGCGGCCGGTAACGACATGGGCGCTGGCGGCGTGCCGCCGACCGTGACCACCGACGCCCCGCCGGTCAGTGACGAAGACGAACTGCCCAGCCGGACACCGGCACGCACGCCAGCGCCCAGCGCGCCGGCAGTGGCTACCCCGGCGCCCCGGCATACCGCGCCTGCGCCTACCGCCGCGCCGGCACCGGCCAAACCGGCCCCGACGGCGACGCCTGCTCACGCCGGCAGTGCCGCAGCGGGCTGGTACGGCAGCCAGGCCGGTAGCAAATACGCCTTGCAGGTGGTGGGCACCAGCACCGAAAAGGCCGCGCAGGACTTCATCGCCGGCCAGTCCGACAGTGGCAACTTCCGCTATTTCAAGAAGAGCTACCAGGGCAAGGCACTCTATGTGGTGACCTACGGCAACTTCGCCAATCGAGCGGCGGCGGAAGCGGCGGTCAAGCAGCTGCCGGCCAAGGTACAGGCCAGCAAACCCTGGCCGCGGACCTTCGCCAGCATCCAGCAGGACATCGCCACCAGTCGCTGATTCTTGCCTGAGATGCAAATAAAGCCCCGGTGCTATCACGAGCGTGATGCCGGGGCTTTCTTTTTTGCGTCACCAAATTTTCATCAGGTGTCATCAGTGTTTGTCGTAAGCGATTTTTTCGCTACACTGGTCAGCCTTTGACTGTCCGAAAAAAGTTCAAATAAGCGGACCGTTTTGTGATGCCTTCGCAATAACCTGATTGCCGGTGAGAGCGCTATGAAAGCAGGCCTGTTCAATCCCGATAGCTTCAAGGACAACTGCGGCTTCGGCCTGATCGCCCATATGCAGGGCGAGCCCAGCCATGACCTGCTGGAAACGGCCATTGAAGCCCTGACCTGCATGACCCACCGGGGCGGTATCAACGCGGACGGCAAGACCGGTGACGGTTGCGGTCTGCTCATGCAGAAGCCGGACGCCTTCCTGCGCGCCATCGCCCGGGAGCAATTCGGCGCCGAATTGCCCGAGCAGTACGCTGCCGGCGTGGTGTTCTTCAACCAGGACGAGACCCGTGCCGAACGGGCCCGTGCCAACATGAACCTGGAGATCGAGGCCGCCGGCCTGACCCTGGTCGGCTGGCGTAAGGTGCCCATCGACACCTCGGTGCTGGGTGAATTGGCCCTGGCTCGCCTGCCGCGCATCGAGCAGGTGTTCGTCGCCGGTCCGGGTCTCGAAGACCAGCAGTTCGGGGTCAAGCTGTTCTCCGCCCGCCGCCGTTCCTCGGTGCGCAATGCCGAGGACGCCGAGCACTACATCTGTAGCCTGTCGTCCCGGGTCATCGTCTACAAGGGCCTGATGATGCCGGCGGATCTCGCCGCCTTCTATCCGGACCTCGGCGATCCGCGCCTGGCCACCGCCATCTGCGTGTTCCACCAGCGCTTCTCCACCAACACCCTGCCGAAGTGGCCGCTGGCGCAGCCCTTCCGCTATCTCGCCCACAACGGCGAGATCAACACCATCACCGGCAACCGCAACTGGGCCCAGGCGCGGCGGACCAAGTTCGTCAACGAACTGATCCCGGATCTCGACCAGCTCGGTCCGCTGGTCAACCGCGTCGGTTCCGACTCCTCCAGCATGGACAACATGCTGGAATTGCTGGTGACCGGCGGCATGGATCTGTTCCGCGCCGTGCGCATGATCATTCCGCCGGCCTGGCAGAACGTCGAGACCATGGACGCCGATCTGCGCGCCTTCTACGAATTCAACTCCATGCACATGGAGCCCTGGGACGGTCCGGCCGGCGTGGTGCTGACCGAAGGCCGCTACGCGGTCTGCCTGCTCGACCGCAACGGCCTGCGCCCGGCGCGCTGGGTGACCACCAAGAACGGTTACATCACCCTGGCCTCGGAGGTCGGCGTCTGGAACTACCAGCCCGACGACGTCATCGCCAAGGGGCGGGTCGGCCCGGGCCAGATCCTCGCCGTGGACACCGAGACCGGCGAGGTGCTGCAGACCGACGACATCGACAATCGCCTCAAGGCGCGCCATCCCTACAAGCAGTGGCTGCGCAAGAACGCCATGCGTATCCAGGCGACCCTGGACGACAACGATCACGGTTCGGCCTTCTACGACCAGGATCAGCTGCGCCAGTACATGAAGATGTTCCAGGTCACCTTCGAGGAGCGTGATCAGGTGCTGCGCCCGCTGGGCGAGCAGGGCCAGGAAGCCGTGGGCTCCATGGGCGACGACACCCCGATGGCGGTGCTGTCGCGGCGCATCCGTTCCCCCTACGACTATTTCCGCCAGCAGTTCGCCCAGGTCACCAACCCGCCGATCGACCCGCTGCGCGAGTCCATCGTCATGTCCCTGGAGACCTGCCTGGGCGCCGAGCGCAATGTCTTCGAGGAAACCGCCGAGCACGCCGATCGCGCCATCCTGAGCAGTCCGGTGGTTTCGCCGGCCAAGTGGCGGACCATCCTCAACATGCCCAAGCCCGGCTTCGAGCATGTCAAGATCGACCTCAACTACCCCGAGTCCATGGGCCTCGAGGCGGCCCTGCGCAACATCGTCGAGCAGGCCGAGGAGGCCGTGCGCGCCGGCAAGGTGCTGCTGGTGCTGACCGACCGCCACATCGAGCCGGGCAAGCTGCCGGTACACGCGGTGCTGGCCACCGGCGCCGTGCACCATCACCTGGTCAACCTGGGGCTGCGCACCAGCAGCAACATCCTGGTGGAGACCGCCACCGCTCGTGATCCGCACCACTTCGCCGTGCTGCTGGGCTTCGGTGCCACCGCGGTCTATCCGTTCCTGGCCTACGAGGTGCTGGGCGATCTAATCCGCACCGGCGAGGTGCTGGGCGATCTCTACGAGGTGTTCAAGTACTACCGCAAGGGCATCACCAAGGGCCTGCTCAAGGTGATCTCCAAGATGGGCATCTCCACCGTCGCCTCCTATCGCGGCGCCCAGCTGTTCGAGGCCGTGGGTCTGGCGGACGAGGTCACCGACCTCTGCTTCCCCGGGGTCACCAGCCGCATCAAGGGCGCGCGCTTCATCGACCTGGAAGCCGAGCAGAAGCTGCTGGCCGGCGAAGCCTGGAACAACCGCAAGCCGATCCAGCCGGGTGGGCTGCTCAAGTTCGTCTATGGCGGCGAATACCACGCCTACAACCCGGACGTGGTCAATCTGCTGCAGGCCGCCGTGCAACAGGGCGACTACGCCAAGTTCCGCGAATACACCGCGCTGGTGGACCAGCGTCCGGTGGCCATGATCCGCGACCTGCTCAAGGTCAGGACCAGCGACCAGCCCCTGGCGCTGGACGAGATCGAGCCGCTGGCCAACATCTTCACCCGCTTCGACGCGGCCGGCATCTCCCTGGGCGCCCTCTCGCCAGAGGCCCACGAGGCCCTGGCCGAGGCCATGAACCGCCTGGGCGGGCGCTCCAACTCCGGTGAGGGCGGCGAGGACCCGGCGCGCTACGGCACCATCAAGAGCTCCAAGATCAAGCAGGTGGCCACCGGCCGCTTCGGCGTCACCCCCGAGTACCTGGTCAATGCCGAGGTCCTGCAGATCAAGGTGGCCCAGGGCGCCAAGCCGGGCGAGGGCGGACAGCTGCCCGGCGGCAAGGTCAACGGCCTGATCGCCAAGCTGCGCTATGCGGTACCCGGCGTGACCCTGATCTCGCCGCCGCCGCACCACGACATCTATTCCATCGAAGACCTGTCGCAGCTGATCTTCGACCTCAAGCAGGTCAACCCCAAGGCGCTGGTATCGGTCAAGCTGGTGTCCGAGCCCGGCGTGGGGACGGTGGCTGCCGGTGTGGCCAAGGCCTATGCCGACCTCATCACCATCTCCGGCTACGATGGCGGTACCGGTGCTTCGCCGGTGACCTCCATCAAGTATGCCGGCTCGCCCTGGGAACTGGGCCTCGCCGAGGCGCACCAGACCCTGAGGGGCAACGACCTGCGCGGCAAGGTGCGGGTGCAGACCGACGGCGGTCTGAAGACCGGCCTGGACGTGATCAAGGCAGCCATCCTTGGCGCCGAGAGCTTCGGCTTCGGCACCGCGCCGATGATCGCCCTGGGCTGCAAGTACCTGCGCATCTGCCACCTGAACAACTGCGCCACCGGCGTCGCCACCCAGAACGACCGGCTGCGCAAGGAACACTTCATCGGTACGGTGGAGATGGTGATGAATTTCTTCACCTTCATCGCCGAGGAAACCCGCGAGTGGCTGGCCAGGCTGGGCGTGCGCAGCCTGGGCGAGCTGATCGGTCGTACCGATCTGCTGGAAATCCTGCCGGGCGAGACCGCCAAGCAACAGCACCTGGACCTCACGCCGCTGCTGGGCAGCGATCTCATTCCGGCCGAGAAGCCGCAATACTGCCAGGTGGAAAAGAACCCGCCGTTCGACCAGGGCCTGCTGGCCGAGGAAATGGTGCGCCTGTCGCTGCCCGGGATCGAAAAGCTCGAAGGCGGTGACTTCAGCCTGAACATCGGCAACTGCGACCGCTCCATCGGCGCCCGTGTCTCCGGTGAAATCGCCCGGCGTCACGGTAACCAGGGCATGGTCAAGGCGCCGCTGACCTTCCGCTTCAAGGGTACCGCTGGCCAGAGCTTCGGCGTCTGGAACGCCGGCGGCCTGCATATGTATCTGGAAGGCGATGCCAACGACTACGTGGGCAAGGGCATGACCGGCGGCAAGCTGGTCATCACCCCGCCCCAGGGCGCGGGCTTCAAGAGCCAGGAATCGGCCATCATCGGCAACACCTGCCTCTATGGCGCCACCGGTGGCAAGCTGTTCGCCGCCGGCACCGCCGGTGAGCGCTTCGGGGTGCGCAACTCCGGGGCCCACACCGTGGTGGAAGGCACCGGCGACCACTGCTGCGAGTACATGACCGGCGGCTTCGTCTGCGTGCTGGGCAAGACCGGCTACAACTTCGGCTCGGGTATGACCGGCGGCTTCGCCTATGTGCTGGACCTGGACAACGGTTTCTATGACCGGGTCAACCACGAACTGGTGGAGATCCAGCGCATCAACAGCGAGGCCATGGAAGCCTATCGCAGCCACCTGGAAGGGGTGCTGGCCGAATACGTGCGCGAGACCGGCAGTGCCTGGGGCAGCCATCTCCATGAAAACCTGGACGACTACCTGCGCAAGTTCTGGCTGGTGAAGCCCAAGGCGGCCAGCCTGGCGTCGCTGCTGGTCAGCACCCGCGCCCGTCCGGAATAACGACTTCGATGCCGGTGCCGCAAGGCGCCGGTTTCACCGTGATAGCTCGTGGCGCCCTGCTGAAGGGGCGTCGCTTCAAGAGGTTTGGAAATGGCTGAACGTCTGAACAACGACTTCCAGTTCATCGAGGTCGGTCGCAAGGATCCGAAGAAGAAGCTGCTGCGCCAGCGCAAGAAGGAATTCGTCGAGATCCACGATCCCTTCAAGCCCCAGCAGGCCGCCGAGCAGGCGCACCGCTGCCTGGGTTGCGGCAACCCCTATTGCGAATGGAAGTGCCCGGTGCACAACTTCATTCCCAACTGGCTCAAGCTGGTCTCCGAAGGCAACATCCTGGCGGCGGCGGAGCTGGCGCACCAGACCAACACCCTGCCCGAGGTCTGTGGCCGGGTCTGCCCGCAGGATCGGCTCTGCGAGGGCGCCTGTACCCTCAATGACGGTTTCGGCGCGGTGACCATCGGTTCGGTGGAGAAATACATCACCGACACCGCCTTCGCCATGGGCTGGCGCCCGGACATGTCCAAGGTCAAGCCGACCGGAAAGCGCGTCGCCGTGATCGGTGCCGGTCCGGCCGGCCTGGGCTGTGCCGACATCCTGGTACGCAACGGCGTGACCCCGGTGGTGTTCGACAAGCATCCCGAGATCGGTGGCCTGCTGACCTTCGGCATCCCCGAATTCAAGCTGGAAAAGACCGTGCTCAGCCGCCGTCGCGAGGTCTTCGGCGGGATGGGCGTGGAATTCCGCCTCAACACCGAGGTGGGCAAGGACGTGACCATGGACCAGTTGCTCGAGGAATTCGATGCGGTCTTCCTGGGCATGGGCACCTACACCTACATGAAGGGCGGCTTCCCCGGCGAAGACCTGCCTGGCGTGCACGACGCCCTGGATTTCCTGGTGGCCAACGTCAATCGCAACCTGGGCTTCGAAAAGGATGCGGCCGACTTCGTCGACATGAAGGGCAAGCGCGTGGTGGTCCTGGGCGGTGGTGACACCGCCATGGACTGCAACCGCACCTCCATCCGCCAGGGCGCCAAGAGCGTGACCTGCGCCTATCGCCGCGACGCCGCCAACATGCCGGGCTCGCGCAAGGAAGTGAAGAACGCCAAGGAAGAGGGCGTGAAGTTCCTCTTCAACCGCCAGCCCATCGCCATCATTGGCGAAGACAAGGTGGAAGGCGTCAAGGTGGTGGAGACCCGTCTGGGCGAACCCGATGCCCGCGGTCGCCGCAGTCCCGAGCCGATCCCCGGTTCCGAGGAGATCCTGCCGGCCGATGCGGTGGTCATCGCCTTTGGTTTCCGCCCGAGTCCCGCGCCCTGGTTCGAGCAATTCGGCATCGACCTCGACAGCCAGGGCCGCGTGGTCGCGCCAGGGCTGCACGAGTTCAAGCACCAGACCAGCAACCCGAAGATCTTTGCCGGCGGCGACATGGTGCGCGGCTCCGACCTGGTGGTGACCGCCATCTTCGAAGGCCGCAACGCCGCCGAGGGCATCCTCGACTACCTGGGCGTCTAAGCCCGGGCCGTTGGACAGGAGCCGACCGGTGCAAGCCGGTCGGCTTTTTTGTGGATGGGGTCCTGTCGCCACGAGGCGCCGTGCAATATCCGCCAAGCAATCGCGGCCATGGGCCGCTCCTGCAAAAAGCATCACTCTGTAGGAGCGGTCGCTACGGCGCACCGGCATGGCCGCGATCAGCCCGCCGAGCCGTAGGATTGAAAACCGCACAGCGTTTTCCATTTGGATGACCGTCCGGCGATAGGCGAGGCTGTACCGTCACCCTATGGAGCAGCACCCCATCGCCCCGATAGACAAAAGGCACGACCCCTCGCCGTGCCTTTTGCCAGCCGCTTTGCGACAATGCCGGCACTTTTGCTGCCGGATGTCGCCATGACTGCCCTGAAGAACGACCGTTTCCTGCGTGCCCTGCTCAAGCAGCCGGTGGACGTCACCCCGGTGTGGATGATGCGCCAGGCCGGGCGCTATCTGCCCGAGTACCGCGCCAGCCGGGCCCGCGCCGGGGACTTCATGAGTCTGTGCAAGAACCCGCAATTCGCCTGCGAGGTGACCCTGCAGCCGCTGGAGCGCTATCCGCTGGATGCCGCCATCCTATTCTCCGACATCCTCACCATCCCCGATGCCATGGGTCAGGGCCTCTATTTCGAGACCGGCGAGGGGCCGCGCTTTCGCAAGGTGATCAACACGCCGGCCGACATCGAGGCGCTGCCGATCCCCAATGCCGAATCCGACCTGGGCTATGTGATGGACGCCGTGCGCACCATCCGCACGGCGCTGGACGGCCGGGTACCCCTGATCGGCTTTTCCGGCAGCCCCTGGACCCTCGCCACTTACATGATCGAAGGCGGCTCCAGCAAGGATTTCCGCAAGGCCAAGGCCATGCTCTACGACACCCCCGAGGCCCTGCACCTGTTGCTGGACAAGCTGGCCCAGGCGGTCACCGCCTACCTCAATGGCCAGATCCGCGCTGGCGCCCAGGCGGTGCAGATCTTCGATACCTGGGGCGGCAACCTGTCCGCCGCGGCCTACCAGGAATTTTCCCTGGCCTACATGCGCAAGATCGTCGCCGGGCTGATCCGCGAACATGAAGGACGCCAGGTACCGGTGATCCTCTTCACCAAGAACGGCGGTCTCTGGCTGGAAAGCCTGGCCGACAGCGGGGCCGAGGCCCTGGGCCTGGACTGGACCTGCGACATCGGCGAAGCGCGCCGCCGTGTGGGTGCCAAGGTTGCCCTGCAAGGCAACATGGACCCGAGCGTGCTCTACGCCAAACCGGTGGCCATCCGCGCCGAGGTGGGGCGCATCCTGGAAAGCTACGGCCAGGGCAGCGGCCACGTCTTCAACCTGGGCCATGGCATCACCCCCGAGGTGGATCCGGCCCATGCCGGTGCCTTCATCGAGGCCGTCCACGAGTTATCGGGGCGCTACCACCAAGGCTGACTGTGCCGGGATCGGCACGACCGGTCCCAAGTCGAGCGAGCGGGGCGTGGCCGGTTACGGCATAGTCAGGGTTTTCCCGACGGAGCGCCGCCATGGCCCAGATGACCCCGGAAGACCTGCAGCACCTGGCCGAAGAGGTGCTCGCGGCCCACGGCTTCAGTCAGCCGCAGGGCGCGGCCATCGCCGCCATGATGGTGGCCGGCCAGCGTGACGACTGCGCCTCCCACGGCATCTATCGACTCCTGGGCATCGTCAAGACGCTCAAGGCCGGCAAGGTGGTGGCGGATGCCGAGCCACGCGTCGAAGACGTGGCACCGGCCATCGTCCGGGTCGATGCCGGGGGCGGCTTCTCGCCGCTGGCCTTTCACACGGGCCTGCCGCTGCTGGAAGCCAAGGCGCGCAATTGCGGTCTGGCAGCCCTGGCGATCAACAACTGCGTGCACTTCTCGGCGCTCTGGGTGGAGATGGAAGCCCTCACCGCCAGGGGCCTGGTGGCCTTGGCCTGCAATCCGACCCAGGCCTATGTCGCCCCGGCCGGTGGGCGTCGCCCCCTGTTCGGTACCAATCCCATCGCCTTCGGCTGGCCACGGCCGGAAGGGCAGCCCTTCGTCTTCGACTTCGCCACCAGCGCCGTGGCCCGCGGTGAAATCGAATTGCATCGACGCGCCGGCAAGGCCCTGCCCGAGGGCTGGGGGGTGGATGCCAAGGGTGCTCCCAGCAGCGATGCCCGCACCGTGCTGGAGGAGGGCGCCATGCTCACCTTTGGCGGTCACAAGGGCTCGGCGCTGTCGGCCATGATCGAATTGCTCGCCGGTCCCCTGATCGGCGATCTCACTAGTCCGGAGTCTTCCGTGGTCGACGCCGGCGCGGGCGGGTTGCCCTATCACGGCGAACTCATCCTGGCCTTCGATCCCCAGCGCTTTCTCGGCGCGGCAGTGGCCGACTATCAGCAGCGTGCCGAGCAGCTGTTCGCCGGTATCGAGGCCCAGGGCGCCCGCCTGCCGTCGCAACGGCGCTATCAGGCACGGACTCGTAACACTACCCGTGGCTGGGTGGAGGTGCCGGACGAACTCCTGGCCGACGTCCGGGCCCTGCTGCCCGGCTGAGTCGGGACGCGATCCGTATCACCTGGAGGAGACTGCGACAACGCGGTCTCTGAACCCCGCCCCGGACCCAAGGTCCACGACTGGCCCCCTTAGTGCCAGCCTGGGTCTTCATGTACGCCGACGACACCGATCGCCCTCATCACCGCGGCCTGTTGCTGCTGAGCATCACCCTGATGGTGCTGGTGTACTTTCTCGACAACCTGTCGATCGCCCTGGCCAACCGCTATGTCTACGGCGGCCTGGGTATCGACCCGCGCAGCTACAGCCTGGCGACCGCCTGCTACAGCGCCGCGGTCATCGTCATCAGCGCTCCACACCAGTGGTTCGCCCAGCGCCTGGGCTATCGCAACCTGATCTTCGCCGCCGTCGGTATCCACCTGGTCGGCCAGGTGTGCTGCCTGGTCGCTACCGATCTGCCGACCTTCATCATCGGGCGAGTACTGATGGGCGCCGGCGCCGCCACCTTCTTTGCCGGGGCGCGGGTCCTGGTGCAGATGTATTTCTCCGGTCCCCAGTTGCCGACCGGGATCCGCGCCTTCGCCTCGGGTGTGCCCCTGGGGGGTGCGCTCGCCTCCTTCACCACCGCGGAATTGCTGGAAGGCCATCAGTGGCGCGCCATCTTCATGGTGCCGGCGCTGGCCTGCGCGCTGGTGGCGGTGTGCGTCTGGCTGTCGCTGCCGCGGCGCTCCCATCCGCTGCAGAATTCCGGAGCGCCGTCGCTGCTGTCCATGGTGCTGCTGGCGGTGGGCAGCCTGCTGCTGACCACCACCACCCAGCGACTGGCCTTCGACTTCTTCAGCGATGGGCTGTGGCTGGCCCTGGAGCTGCTGCTGGGAACGGCCATCCTCGGACTCTATGTCTACTACGAGCGCGGCCTGGCGCGGCCGACGCTGGACTTCAAGCACGCCATCACTCCGGGCTTTCTCGCCGGCATGCTGTTCATGATGCTCAACTACTTCCTGCTCGGCGCCTACAACTTCATCATCCCCCAGTACGTGGTCAACGGCCTGCAACTGCCGGTCTATACCGCCGGGGGCGTCATGGCGCTGGGCTGGCTGTGCGGTCTGGCACCGCTGCTGATGATCACCTCGGTGCGGCTGCGCGAGCGCTTTCCCTGGGGCGGCTTTCGCAAGTACCTGGTGGCGGGCTACCTGCTGCTGGCCGGCTATGGCTTCTGGATGGTGCGCCAGCACGCCGACGTGCCCCTCTACCAGCAGCTGGTCCCGGGGCTGATGATGCATGGCACCTACCTGATCGGCACCTTCGCGGTGATCATCATGTACACCTTCATGCGCGTCGAGCCGGCCTATTTCAGCCAGGCCTACCAGATCAAGAACATGACCCAGCAACTGGTCATGCCCATGGGCATCGTGCTCTCCAACGTCTTCCTGCAGTGGCGCGACGCCTTTCACGCCGCGGTGCTCAGCGCCGCGGTCAATCCCTATGCGCAGAACTACCAGGCCTATGGCGAACGCTATCGGCAAGCCACCGGCGCCGACAGCGCCCTGGCGCAGATCTCCAGTCTGGTCACCCGCCAGAGCCAGGTGCTGGGCTATCTCGACTATTTCTGGCTGGTCGGCTGGATCGGTCTGGCACTGGCCCTCTACATGGCCGTGCAACGGCATTTTCGCTGAAGCGCGACGTTTGCCGGCCCTTAAGCCGACGTTCAGCTAGCGACCACCATAATGCGGGCTTTTGCAGGTCGCGGCAGCTGCCGGGAGCCTGCGCCGGTCGGCCGCGCCCCAGTCGGTCCGGAGCTTGCATTGCTGGGCTGTCGGGCTTTGTGGAACAATGCGGGCAACGACATTTTTCAAGGGTGGCAGCCGTGATCGACGCTGATGGTTTTCGCCCCAATGTCGGCATCATTCTCGCCAACGATGCCGGCCAGGTACTGTGGGCCCGCCGCATCAATCAGGATGCCTGGCAGTTCCCCCAGGGTGGGATAGATGACCGGGAAACGCCCGAAGAGGCGCTGTACCGGGAGCTGAACGAAGAAGTGGGGCTGAGCCCCGATGACGTCCGCATCCTGGCCTGTACCCGGGGCTGGTTGCGCTATCGTCTGCCGCAGCGCATGGTGCGCACCCACAGCCGTCCGCTGTGCATCGGCCAGAAGCAGAAGTGGTTTCTGCTGCGGCTGACCGCGGAAGAGCAGCGGGTGCGAATGGATGTGACGGGCAAGCCGGAATTCGATGGCTGGCGCTGGGTAAGCTACTGGTACCCACTGGGCCAGGTGGTGACCTTCAAGCGAGAGGTCTATCGGCGGGCGCTCAAGGAGTTGGCACCCCGCTTGCTGGCCTGATTACCGGTACGGCCGGTGCGAAAGAGGTGAGGAGAAGCTGTGGTCATGCAGGATGAACGACACGTGATGCACGCCGGCGGCTCCGCCGGGCGTCGGCTGCGGAGGCGCTAGATGCTTGCAGTTCTGCGCAAGATCGTCCAGGAGGTCAATTCCGCCAAGGATCTGGGGTCGGCACTGTCCATCATTGTGCAGCGCGTTCGCGCGGCCATGCAGTCGCAGGTCTGCTCCGTCTATCTGCTGGATCCGGACACCAACCGTTTCGTGCTGATGGCCACCGAAGGCCTCAACAAGAAGTCCATCGGTCGCGTCAGCATGGCCCCCAACGAGGGCCTGGTCGGCCTGGTCGGGACCCGCGAAGAGCCGCTCAATCTCGAAGACGCCGCCAGTCACCCACGCTTTCGCTACTTTGCCGAGACCGGCGAAGAACGCTATGCCTCCTTTCTCGGTGCGCCCATCATCCACCACCGGCGCGTCATGGGCGTGCTGGTAGTGCAGCAGAAGGAGCGTCGCCAGTTCGACGAGGGTGAGGAGGCCTTCCTGGTGACCATGAGCGCCCAGCTCGCCGGGGTGATCGCCCATGCCGAGGCCACCGGGACCATCCGCGGTCTGGACCGGCAGGGCCGGGGTATCCAGGAGGCCCGTTTCGTCGGCATCCCCGGTTCGCCCGGGGTCGGCGTAGGCAAGGCGGTGGTGGTCCTGCCACCGGCCGACCTGGAAGTGGTCCCGGACAAGACCGTGACCGACATCGACGCCGAGTTGCAGCTGTTCCGCACCGCCATCGAAGGCGTGCGGGCGGACATGAAGGCGCTGTCCAAGCGCCTGTCCACCCAGTTGCGCAAGGAAGAGCAGGCGCTGTTCGACGTCTACCTGATGATGCTCGACGACGCCGCCCTCGGTAACGAGGTTACCACCATCATCAAGAGCGGCCAGTGGGCCCAGGGCGCCTTGCGCCAGGTGGTGATGGAGCACGTCCAGCGCTTCGAGCTGATGGACGACGCCTATCTGCGCGAACGCGCCGCCGACGTGCGCGACCTCGGTCGCCGGTTGCTGGCCTATCTGCAGCAGGCCCACCAGGCCTGCCTGATCTATCCGGAAAACACCATCCTGGTCAGCGAGGAGCTCTCGCCGGCCATGCTCGGCGAGGTGCCCGAAGGACGTCTGGTCGGCCTGATCTCGGTGCTTGGCTCGGGCAACTCCCACGTCGCCATCCTGGCGCGCGCCATGGGCGTGCCCACCGTCATGGGCGCGGTGGATCTGCCGTATTCCAAGGTGGACGGCATCGACCTCATCGTCGATGGCTACCACGGCGAGATCTTCACCAATCCGTCGCCGACGCTGATCAAGCAGTATGGCGACGTGGTGGAAGAGGAGCGTCAGCTGACCCAGGGCCTCGACGCCCTGCGCAGCCTGCCCTGCGAGACCCTCGACGGCCACCGCATGCCGCTGTGGGTCAACACCGGCCTGATGGCCGATGTGGCGCGTGCCCAGCAGCGCGGCGCCGAAGGCGTCGGGCTGTATCGCACCGAAGTGCCCTTCATGGTCAACGAGCGCTTTCCCAGCGAGAAGGAACAGCTCTCCATCTATCGCGAGCAGCTGGCCGCCTTCCATCCGGCGCCGGTGACCATGCGCACCCTGGACGTCGGCGGCGACAAGGCGCTGTCCTATTTCCCGATCAAGGAAGACAATCCCTTCCTCGGCTGGCGCGGGATCCGCGTCACCCTGGACCACCCGGAAATCTTCCTGGTGCAGACCCGCGCCATGCTCAAGGCCAGCGAAGGCCTGAACAACCTGCGCATCATGCTGCCGATGATTTCCGGCGTGCACGAGGTGGAGGAGTCTCAGCATCTGCTGCACCGTGCCTGGTGCGAGGTGCGTGACGAAGGCGTCGACATCCCCATGCCGCCGGTGGGCGTCATGGTCGAGGTCCCCTCGGCGGTCTACCAGGCCCGTGATCTGGCGCGCCAGGTGGACTTCATCTCGGTGGGTTCCAACGACCTGACCCAGTACCTGCTGGCGGTGGATCGCAACAACCCGCGGGTGGCCGACCTCTACGACTACTTCCACCCGGCGGTGCTGCAGGCGCTGCAACAGGTGGTGGACGGCGCCCACGCCGAAGGGGTGCCGGTCAGCATCTGCGGCGAGATGGCCGGCGATCCGGCGGCGGCGGTGCTGCTCATGGGCATGGGCTTCGATACCCTGTCGATGAACGCCACCAACCTGCCCAAGGTGAAGTGGCTGCTGCGCCAGGTCACCCTGGAAAAGGCCCGCGAGCTGGTGCAGCAGATGCGCCAGATCGACAATCCCCAGGTCATCCACAGCGCCCTGCACCTGGCCTTGCGCAATCTCGGACTGGGCCGGGTGATCAACCCGGCAGCCAGCGTCCAGAGCTGAGCGTGTCAGGCGGGAAGGCTGCTTCCCGCCTGACAGGTAGCGGCGTACCATGCCGCCTCTTGCGCCCGAGGTGATGATGGATCTCTTGCTCTTCCTGGTGCTCGGCGCCTGCGCCGGACTGCTGGCCGGTCTGTTCGGGGTCGGCGGTGGCCTGATCATCGTGCCGGTGCTGATCTACAGCTTTACCGCCAAGGGCCTCGATCCGGACATCCTTACCCACCTGGCGGTGGGCACTTCGCTGGCCACCATCGTCTTCACCTCGCTGAATTCCGTCTGGGCCCATCATCGGCTCGGTGCCGTGCGCTGGCGGCTGTTCGCCTGGATGGCCCTGGGCATCGTCTTCGGCAGTGCCCTGGGCGCCCTGACCGCCGCCGCCATCCATGGCCCGCTGCTGCAGAAGATCATCGGCACCTTCGCCGTTCTCATCGCCTTGCAACTGGCGCTGGACCTGCGCCCCAGGCGCCAGGCCGGCGAGCCCGGCAAGCCGGCGCTGACGGTGGCGGGGGTAGTGATCGGCTGGGCTTCGGCGATCTTTGGCATCGGCGGCGGTTCGCTCACCGTGCCCTTCCTGATCTGGCGCAGCCTGTCGATGCAGCAGGCGGTGGCCACCTCGGCGGCCTGTGGCCTGCCCATCGCCCTGTCCGGAGCGCTGTCCTTCATCCTGGTCGGCTGGCAGCAGCCGGGTCTGCCCGCCTGGAGTCTGGGCTATGTCTATCTGCCGGCCCTGCTGGGCATCGCCCTGACCAGCATGTTCTCGGCCCGTTTCGGTGCGCGGCTGGCCCATCGCCTCTCGCCCCGGCTGCTCAAGCGCCTGTTCGCCCTGCTGCTGTTCGGCGTCGGTCTCAATTTCCTACTCTGATCCCTTTCAAGGAGGCACCATGCTGCCGTATCCGCAAATAGACCCGGTGGCCCTGTCGCTGGGGCCGCTGAAGATCCACTGGTACGGCCTCATGTACCTGGTGGGGATCGGCGGCGCCTGGTGGCTGGCCAAGCGGCGACTCAACCGCTTCGATCCGCGCTGGACCAGCGAGACCCTGTCCGACCTGGTGTTCTGGGTGGCGCTGGGGGTCATCGCCGGGGGGCGACTCGGCTACGTGCTGTTCTACAATCTGGCGGAGTACATCGCCAATCCGACGCTGATCTTCGAGGTCTGGAAGGGCGGCATGTCCTTCCACGGCGGCCTGCTCGGGGTGATCCTGGCTGTCTGGTGGTTCGGCAAGCGCCACAACAAGGGCTTCTTCGAGCTGATGGACTTCATCGCGCCGCTGGTACCCATCGGCCTCGGTGCCGGCCGCATCGGCAACTTCATCAACGCCGAGCTCTGGGGCAAGCCCACCGATGTCCCTTGGGCGATGATCTTCCCGCCCTACAGCGATCCGGCCCAGCTGCCGCGCCATCCGTCGCAGCTCTATCAGTTCGCCCTGGAAGGCGTGGCGCTGTTCGTCATTCTCTGGCTGTACTCGCGCAAGCCGCGGCCGACCATGGCCGTGTCCGGCCTGTTCGTGCTCTGCTACGGCATCTTCCGCTTCATCGTCGAATTCGTCCGGGTGCCCGACGCCCAGCTCGGCTATCTGGCCTGGGGCTGGCTGACCATGGGGCAGGTACTCTGCGTACCCATGGTGCTGGGCGGTATCGCGCTCATGGTCTATGCCTACCGCCGTGCGCCGCAGCCGGTCGTCCGCGCCGAATGACGTCTGGGGGCCGCCCGCATGACAAGTGCGGGCGGCCTGTTATAGTTCAGGGACCACCATTACAACCGCGCAAGGGATCAGCCGTATGAATCCGTTCCGTAGCCTGGCCGCCGTGCTGGCGCTGGCCCTGACGATGCAGATCCTGCCGGCGCAGGCACAGCAGGCCCAGGGTGACGTCACCGAATATCAGACCGCCGACCAGGCGTTCGGTGAAGCCCAGGCTCCCGCCGCCTTTTCCATGATCGGCGATCTGCTGATCGCGCGACCGCTGCTGATCGCCGCCACCGTGATCGGTGCGGGCGCCTTCGTGGTCAGTCTGCCGTTCACCGCCGCCGGCGGTAACATCGGCAAGGCCGGCAAGGCGCTGGTGGTCGAGCCGGGCAAGGCGGCCTTCGTGCGCTGCCTGGGCTGCACCCAGAGCGGGTACGGGCGTACCGAGTAGGCCCTGGCGCCCTGGCGCCAGGCCAGGCTGTTTAAGCCTGGCCGCTGATCTTCAGATACTTGTCGTGCAACTGCTCCTTGGTCTCGACATGGTTCTCGTCGAGGGGGATGCAGTCCACCGGGCAGACCTGCTGACACTGGGGTTCGTCGTAGTGGCCCACGCACTCGGTGCACAGGTTCGGATCGATCACATAGATCTCCGCACCCTGGGAGATGGCGCCGTTCGGGCACTCGGGCTCGCACACATCGCAGTTGATGCAATCGTCGGTAATGATGAGGGACATCGTCGGCTCCACGCCGCGCGAACGCGCAGCGATCCAAAAGTCAGGCGCGCATTTTGCCCCATCCGCGCGCCGGCTGCACCCGACAGTCCTTGGGGTTAATCAGCTACCCGGGGCAAAACGCTCCAGCAGCGCCTGATGCACGGTGGGATGGACGAACTTGGTCACGTCGCCGCCGAGCGCCGCGATCTCCCGCACCAGGGTGGAAGACAGGTAGGAATAGTGCTCCGACGGGGTCAGGAACATGCTTTCCGCCTGGGGCGCGAGCACCCGGTTCATGTTGGCCAGCTGGAACTCGAATTCGAAATCCGACACGGCGCGCAGGCCGCGCAGGATGATGGTCGCCTGCTGTTGCTCCACCAGGGTGGCCAGCAGGCAGCTGAAGCCGATCACCTCGACGTTGGGCAGGTGCGCGGTCACCGCCTTGGCCAGCTCGACCCGGCGCTCCAGCGGAAACAGCGGATTCTTCTTGGGGCTGGCCGCCACCGCCACCACGACTTCGTCGAACAGCCGCGAGGCGCGCTCCACCAGATCGCCATGGCCCTTGGTGATGGGGTCGAAGGTGCCGGGGTATAGCACTCGGTTCATGACGCTGTCCTGGGGGCGAAGCTGTTGGGGCTTGGATGGTAGCTCAGGGGCGGAGTGAGGCCAAGGCGACAGCCGCCGGGATCGCCGACCCGTGGGCGTTTATCGGCCGGATGGCGCTGCCCGCTGACTGACCAGCCAGTCGGGGATGCGTCTTTCCAGATAGTAGTCCGGATCGCGGAAGGCGCCGCCGACGAAACCCACGTGGCCGCCGTGGGGCAGGCGCTCGAACAGGGTATCGGGCGCCAGTTCGGCGCGGGCGGGCAGGGCGTCGGTGCCGATGAAGGGATCGTCCTCGGCCTGGATCAGCAGGGTGGGGATGCGGATTCCCCCCAGGTAGTAGCGACTGGAGGCCTGGCGGTAATAGTCCCGGGCATCGCGAAAGCCGTGCAGGGGCGCGGTGTAGCGGTCGTCGAAGTCCCAGAAGGTCTTGAGCCCCTCGGGCGGCCCCAGGCGTGCGAGGATCTCGTGCTGCTCGGGGTGGCGCTCGCGGTCGAACAGCGCTTGCTTGTCGCGCACGTAGCGCGCCAGTTCACGGATGAAGTGCCGCTGGTAGATGCGCGAGAAGCCGAGGCCGATGCGATCGGCGCAAAGGTCCAGACGAAAGGGCACCGAGACCGCGGCTGCGGCGGTGAGACCACTGTCCGCGCCGCGCTCACCGAGATACTTGAGCAGCACATTGCCACCCAGGGAAAAGCCCACCGCATACAGCGGCGCGTGCGGACGACTGGCCTGCAGATGGCGCACCACTGCCGCCAGGTCTTCGCTGACGCCGGAGTGATAGCCGCGCGGCAGGCGGTTGGGTTCGCCGGAGCAGCCGCGCCAGTTGAGGCCGACGCTGGCCCAGCCGCGGGCGGCGAGGGCGAATTGCAGGCCGAGTACGTAGTGGGAGCCGGAGCTGCCGGTGAGGCCGTGGGCGATCAGCACCAGCGGCGCGCGCGGATTCTCGGCGTGGTACCAGTCCAGATCGAGGAAGTCGCCATCCTCCAGCCACAGCCGCTCCCGCGGCCGGGTGATGGGTGGCAGGCGGCGCCACAGCGAGCCCCAGAGGGTCTGCAGGTGCGGGCCGGGCAGCCAGCGCGCCGGGCGAAAGGGTGCGCTGTTCACGCCTGGCGGCGCCAGAGGGCGTAGTGGACGTTGCCGGTCTTCTTCTCGCGGTGCAGCTGCCAGGTCGCGGGCAGGGCCAGGCGCGAGGGCTGGGTCTCGCTCTCGGTGTAGATCCAGGCGTCCGCGGCCAGCCAGCCCTGGGCCTCCAGAGCCGCGCAGGCCGGCTCCAGCAGGTCCTTGGCAAAGGGCGGATCGAGAAACACCAGGTCGAAGGGCGTCGCCGCCGGCTTGGCCAGCGCCTGCAGGGCGTCGGTCTGGCGCACCTCGGCGTGGGCGCAGCCGAGGGCCTGCAGATGGCCGCGCAGGGCATTGGCGGCCTGGGCATTGAGGTCGAAGGCCAGCGCCGGGCCGGCGCCGCGGGAGAGGGCTTCCAGCAGCAGGGCGCCACTGCCGGCGAAGGGATCCAGCACCCGCGCGCCCGGGGTGACGGCGGCCAGCCAGTTGAACAGGGTCTCGCGGACCCGATCCGGGGTGGGTCTCAGGCCCAGGGCATCGGGAAAGACGAAGCGCCGGCTGCGCCAGTCGCCACCGATGATGCGCAGTTGGTTGGCGGTCTTCTGGGCCATGCTAGTGCTCCGGAACGCCGCTGGGCGGCAGGTTGGGAAGAGGGCGGGGTGGCGGCAGCGGCTGCTGGGCGACCCGTGGGCCGGCGCTGACCACGACGAACTTTTCCGGGTCCAGATGGCGCTGCAGGGCGGCATGCACCTGTTCCACCGTCAGGCGGCGGACCTGCTGGAGGAAGTCGTCCAGGTAACTACTGGGCAGGTCGTAGAAGCCGATGTTGCCCAGTTGGGCGACGATGGCGCCGTTGCTGGCGTTGGCCAGCGGGAAGCTGCCTTCGATCTGCCGCTTGGCGCGGTCCAGTTCGGCCTGGGTGGGGCCCTCGGCCAGGTAGTCGCGCAGCAGGTCGCGGACCAGCGCCAGGGTGGCATCGCCCAGTTCGGCGCGGGTCTGCAGGCCGATGGTGAAGGGACCCGGCTGACGCATGGGGGTGAAGCCCGAACTGACGCCGTAGGTGAGCCCACGGCGTTCGCGCAATTCGGTCATCAGCCGACTGCCGAAGCCGCCCCCGCCGAGGATCTGGTTGCCGACGAAGAGGGCGGCGTAGTCAGGATCGCGGCGGGTGATGCCGAGTTGGCCGAGCAGCAGGCGCGTCTGCTGGGCCGGGACCTCCAGCTGCACCACTGCCGGTGCGGCAGGCGCTGGCACCGGCAGTGGCGGCAGGGCAGGACCGCGGGGCAGGGCGCGCGACAGCCGGGCGGCGATCTGTTCGGCGCGCGTTCGATCCAGGTCGCCAGTGAGGGCGATCACCGCATTGCCGGCGGCATAGGCACGGGCATGGAAGGCCCTGAGGCTGGCCTCATCGAGATGGGCCACTCCGGCTGCGGTGCCCCGGGGCGAATGGGCATAGGGGTGATTGCCGTAGAGGCGCTCCTGCAGCGCTTCGCCGGCCAGGCTGGTCGGTTCGCGGCGGCTGGCGGCGATCAGCGTCAGCAACTGGTCACGGATGCGCTGGATGGCCTCGGCGGGAAAGGTCGGGCGACCGACCACCTCGGCCAGCAGCGCCAGGGCCGGTTCGCTGTGGGCCGGATCGGCGAGGGTGCGCAGTCCGACCACCGCCTGATCACGATAGGCGCCATTGCTGAAATCGGCGCCCAGGCGCTCGAAGCCGTCGGCGATGGCGCCGGCATCGCGTCCCGGGGTGCCTTCGTTGAGCAGGCCGTTGGTCAGCATGGCCAGGCCCGGGGTGGTGCCGTCCTGGCTGCTGCCGGCGGCGAAGATCAGGCGCACGTCGAACATCGGCAATTCCGGCGCCGGCACGAACAGCACCTGGGCGCCCTCGGCGGTGCGCCAGCGCTGGATGTCCAGCTGGCGACCCAGGGGCGGTGCGTCCTTGAGCGTCCTGAGGCTGTCCACGGCGGGGTAGGCGCGCGCCAGGTCGCCCACTGGGGTAGGGGACTGGCAACCGGCGAGCAGGCACAGCGACAGCCAGAGCAGCGGCTTCATGGACGATTCTCCGCGGTGGCTGCGGGCTTGAGCTGGGCCAGGGTCAGGCGCTCGCGGGTGAAGTAGGTGCGCGCCACCCGGCGCAGGTCGTCGGGGGTGACCCGGCCCAGTTCGTCGAGCAACCGATCGCCCTGGCGCCAGCCGAGGCCGACGCTTTCCAGCTGACCGATGCTGCTGGCCTGGGCGGTGATGGAGTCGCGGCCATAGACCAGCCCGGCCACCAGCAGGGCGCGGACCCGGGCCAGTTCCTCGGTGCTGGGCGGCTCGCGCTTGAGCAGGTCCAGTTGCGCCCAGAACGCCGCTTCCAGCTGGTCGAGGGTCTTGCCGCGCTGGGTGTTGGGGGTACCGCTGAGCAGGAAGAGGCTGTCGCCACGGGTGTAGGCACCATAGGCGGCGCGCACGCTGCTGGCCACTTCCGCACCGCGTTCGAGACGACTGGGCAGGCGCGCGCCCGAACCGCCGCCGAGCAGGGCGGCCAGCAGTTGCAGCGCATAGGCATCGCGCGGCTGGGCGGCGGTGGCCAGGCTGGGCACGTTGAAGCCCATCAGCAGACTGGGCAGTTCGCGGGCCTGCAGGTCCAGGCGGCGCTCGCCCGGCGCCGGCAGTTCCAGCGGGCGGCGCGGCGCGGGCAGGTCGCTGCGCGGAAGGGTGCCGAACCAGCGCTGTACCTCGGCGCGGATCGCCTGGGGCTCGACGTCGCCCACCACCACCAGGGTGGCGTTGTTGGGCGCGTACCAGGTCTGGTACCAGCGGCGCAGGTCGTCCACGCCGAGGCGCTGCAGGTCCTGGGGCCAGCCGATGGTGGGATTGCGATAGCCGCTGGCCGGGTAGGCGGCGGCCTTGAAGCGTTCGAAGGACAGTGCCTCGGGGCGGTCGTCGGTGCGCAGCCGGCGTTCCTCCTTGATCACCTCCAGCTCGCGACTGACTTCGTCGGGCGCCAGCCGCAGATGCTGCATGCGATCGGCTTCCAGCTCCAGGGCCACCGGCAGGCGATCACGGGCGAGCAGCTGGTAATAGACGGTGTAGTCGTCGGTGGTGAAGGCATTTTCCTCGGCGCCCAGGTCGCGCAGCAGGTGCGAGGCCTCGCCGGCGTCAAGCTTGCGGCTGCCCTTGAACATCAGGTGTTCCAGGGCATGGGACAAGCCGGTCGCACCGGGCGCCTCCAGGCTCGAACCCACGCGGTACCAGAGTTGCACCACGGCGACCGGCGCCCGGTGATCTTCACGGACCACCAGCTTGAGGCCGTTGTCGAGGGTGAATTCCTCGGTGTTCTGCCGGCTGGCATCGGCCAGGGCGAGGGTGGGGAGCAGGCTGAGCAGGACGACCAGGGCGGTCCGACGGGAGCGGGAGGCGGACATCGCGAGAGCAGGCCTTGTAGCGCGGTAGGGGACGAAGCGGCTGCGTCCTGGGGACGGTCGCGCGTTTTTCGCCGACGGGGAAGTCTTCCGCCCGGCAGGCTGCTAGGATACGCATCCCTTTTCCCGACGGCCATGCCTGACGGTCGAGCCCCGCCTGGCGGAGCTCCCGCAGCCGGCTCGTCCGTTCGATACAGAGCCCCGCATGTTTGGATCCGACGACAAGAAGTCTCCCCCCACGGAGAAGAAAGGCCTGTTCGGCTGGTTCCGCAAGAAGACTGCCGAACCCGTAGAGACGCCTGCCGAAACCCCCGCGCCCGACGCCGAGGAGCGCCTGCCCGCGCCGCTGGCCAGCGAGCCGGTGCAGCACCCGGAGCCGGTGCCCGAGCCGCCGGAGGCGATCCCCTCGCTGACCCCGGTGCCGGTCGCCGAAGAGGAGGCGCCGTCGCCGGTGGCGCTCACGGCGCTGGTCGAGCCGCTGGTGGCCGATCCCATCGTGCCGCCGGTCGAGGTCGAGCCGGTGATGGCGCCCGAGGTGGAGCCCGACCCGGTGGCCGTGCCGGTCGCACCGCTGCCCCCGGTTGTGCCGGCGCCCGCTCCTGAGCCTGAGCCTGCTCCCGCCCCGATCGTACCGGTAGCGCCCCTTGCTCCGGTCCGTCCCGAGCCCGTGGTGGTGGCGCCCGCGCCCGAACCTGCTCCGCCAGCCGTCGCCACCCCGCCGACCGAACCCGCCAAGCTGGGCTTCTTCGCCCGCCTGCGCCAGGGCCTGTCCAAGACCAGCGCCAGTCTCGGCGAGGGCATGGCCAGCCTGTTCCTCGGCAAGAAGGCCATCGACGACGACCTGCTCGAAGAGCTGGAGACCCGCCTGCTGACCGCCGACGTCGGCGTTGAGGCCACCGGCGTCATCATGCGCAACCTGACCCAGAAGGTGGCACGCAAGCAGCTGGCCGACAGCGAGGCGCTCTACCAGGCGCTGCAGCAGGAGCTCACCGAGATGCTGCTGCCGGTGGAACAGCCGCTGGTGATCGACACCTCGCACAAGCCCTACGTCATCCTGGTGGTCGGCGTGAACGGCGCCGGCAAGACCACCACCATCGGCAAGCTGGCCAAGCGGCTGCAGAACGACGGCAAGAAGGTCATGCTGGCGGCCGGCGATACCTTCCGCGCCGCGGCGGTCGAGCAGCTGCAGGTCTGGGGCGAGCGCAATCGCATCCCGGTGATCGCCCAGCACACCGGCGCCGATTCCGCCTCGGTGATCTTCGATGCGGTCCAGGCGGCCAAGGCCCGCGGCATCGATGTGCTGATCGCCGACACCGCCGGTCGCCTGCACACCAAGGACAACCTCATGGAAGAGCTGCGCAAGGTGCGCCGGGTGATCGGCAAGCTGGACGCGGCGGCGCCCCACGAGACCCTGCTGGTGCTGGACGCCGGTACCGGCCAGAACGCCCTCAATCAGGCCAAGCAATTCCACAATGCGGTGCCCCTGACCGGCCTGGCGCTGACCAAGCTCGACGGCACCGCCAAGGGTGGGGTGATCTTCGCCCTGGCCAAGCAGAGCGCCCTGCCGATCCGCTATGTCGGCGTCGGCGAAGGCATCGACGACCTGCGGCCCTTCGAGGCGCGGCCCTTCGTCCAGGCCCTGTTCGCGGAGCGGGGCGTCTCATGATCCAGTTCGACCGCGTCTCCAAGCGCTATCCCAACGGTCACGTCGGCCTGCAGGAACTAAGCTTCCGTGCCGAACGCGGCGAGATCCTCTTCGTCACCGGTCATTCCGGCGCCGGTAAGAGCACCCTGATGCGGCTGATCCTGGCCATGGAAAGACCCACCGGCGGCAAGCTGACCCTGGCCGGCCAGGACATCTCGCGCATCACCAATGCGCAGATTCCCTTTCTGCGCCGGCAGATCGGCGTGGTCTTCCAGAACCACCAATTGCTCTATGATCGTACCGTGTTCGACAACGTCGCCCTGCCGCTGCAGATCCTCGGCCTGTCCAAGCCCGAGATCGCCAAGCGCGTGGCCGCGGCGCTGGAGCGGGTCAGCCTCAAGGACAAGCTCGACGACTATCCGGCCGAGCTCTCCACCGGCCAGCAACAGCGGGTCGGCATCGCCCGCGCCGTGGTGCACCGTCCGGCCCTGCTGCTCGCCGACGAACCCACCGGCAACCTCGATCCGCGCCTGGCCTCGGAGATCATGGGCGTCTTCGAGGACATCAACAGCCTCGGCACCACGGTGCTGATCGCCAGCCACGACCATGCGCTCATCGCCCGCCTGCACCATCGCATGCTGACCCTGCAGCGCGGTCGCCTGATCGGTGACGAAGAGGAGAGCCAGTCATGAGTGGCAACGAACTGCCCCGTGGCCAGGAACAGGGCGGCAAGCCCCAGCGTCAGCAGCGCCAGGCCCCGCAGAAACCCAAGAGCGACTGGCGCAGTCCGCTGCATGCCTATCTCGAAGCCCACCGCACCGGGCTGAGAGACAGCCTCAGGCGCATGGTGCAGCAGCCCATAGGGACCTTCCTCACCTGCCTGGTGATGGGCATCGCCCTGGCGCTGCCCATGGGCGTGTCGCTGCTGCTGAAGAACGTCGAGCGCCTCGGCGGCTCCTGGCAGCGCGCGGCGCAGATCTCGGTGTTCCTCGACCTGCGCACCGGTCAGGATCAGGCCGAGGTACTGATGAGCCAGATCAAGGTCTTGCCCGATGTGGCCGAGGCACGCTGGATCAGTCCGGACGATGCCCTGAAGGAATTGCAGCAGGACGCCGGCCTGGGTGAGGCGCTACGCGAATTGCCGCAGAATCCGCTGCCCGGCGTCATCGCCGTGACGCCCAGGGAAATCGACAAGAGTCGCCTCGACATGCTGCGCAGCCAGCTGGCCGAGATGAACGGCGTGCAGCAGGTGCAGCTGGACATGCAGTGGGTCGAGCGGCTCACCGCCATCCTCAAGCTCGGCGAGCGCTTCGTCTTCGGCCTGACCGTGGTGCTGGTGATCGCCCTGCTGCTGGTGATCGGCAACACCATCCGCCTGGCCATCGAGAATCGCCGTACCGAGATCGAGGTGGTCAAGCTGGTGGGCGGCACCGACGGCTATGTGCGCCGGCCCTTCCTCTACATGGGCGCGCTGTTCGGCCTCGGCGCCGGCATCGCCGCCTGGGCCCTGCTGGTGTTCGGCCTGAGCTGGCTCAATGCCGCGGTACTGGATCTGGCCGGCCTCTACGGCAGTGATTTCGCCCTGGGCAGCGTAGCCGTCGAGGACGGGCTGCAGCTGCTGATCGGCGCCGTGCTGCTCGGCTACATCGGCGCCTGGCTGGCGGTTGCCCGCCATCTGCGCGAACTCGCCCCACGCTGACGAACGGCCGTTTCCGACACCTGCGGAAACGGTCTAACCCCCTGATGACACAAGCATTTCACCGTGTTCTTCAGCTGGGGTTAAGGGAACCTCGGCTAGTCTGGCGCTGTCCAAAAAATCAGTGTTAGACTGTCCAGTGCTTAGTGAATCGGAGGATTCGCATGACCACTTCGTTGCAACCTGTTCCTACATTGGTTCCCGGCGCCAGCCTGGAAGCCTATGTACATTCGGTGAACAGCATTCCGCTGCTCACTCCGGAGCGGGAGCGTGAACTGGCCGAGCGCCTCTTCTACAAGGAAGACGTCGAGGCCGCCCGGCAGTTGGTGCTCGCGCATCTGCGTTTCGTGGTGCATATCGCCAAGAGCTATTCCGGCTATGGTCTGGCCCAGGCCGACCTGGTCCAGGAAGGCAATGTCGGCCTGATGAAGGCCGTGAAGCGCTTCAATCCCGAAATGGGCGTACGCCTGGTGTCCTTTGCCGTGCACTGGATCAAGGCCGAAATCCATGAATTCATCCTGCGCAACTGGCGCATCGTCAAGGTGGCTACCACCAAGGCACAGCGCAAGCTGTTCTTCAATCTGCGCAGTCAGAAGAAGCGGCTGGCCTGGCTGAACAACGACGAGGTCCATCGCGTGGCCGAAACCCTGGGTGTCGAACCCCGGGAAGTGCGCGAGATGGAAAGCCGTCTGACCGGGCATGACATGGCGTTCGATCCGGCCAGCGATGCCGATGACGATGCGGCCTATCAGTCCCCGGCCCAGTACCTGGAAGACAGCCGTTACGATCCGGCGCGTCAGCTGGAGGAAGCCGACTGGACCGACAGCTCCACGGCCAATCTGCACGAGGCCCTGGAACACCTGGACGACCGCAGCCGCGACATCCTCTACCAGCGTTGGCTGGCCGAGGAAAAGGCGACGCTGCACGAGCTGGCGGCCAAGTACAACGTGTCGGCGGAGCGTATCCGTCAGCTGGAAAAGAACGCGATGAACAAGCTCAAGGGCAACATCGCCGCCTGATCTGCTTCGTGATCGAAAAGCCGCGCCCCAGGGCGCGGTTTTTTTATGCCTGCGGCTATGACGATCGAGTTCGGATGCCTGGCTAGGGTGGAAAACCGCGCTGCGTTTGCCGCGTGCGCTCCGCGGCGGCAAGACGGCCTGCCTGAATCATGCGCCTGCTGTGGAAAAGGCTGCGCCGTCTGCCACGCTACGTGCCTGGCGCTACTGCCCGGTCATCCGCCGCAGGTAGTCGCTGCCGCCCAGCTGCCGTTCCTGCTGGCGGATCCAGGCGGCGCGTTCGGCGACGTAGGCGCTGGGGCGGCTCGGGCTCCATTCGCGGGGATTGGGCAGCACGGAGGCCAGCAGGCTGGCCTGGCGGTCGGAGAGGTAGGGCGCGCCTATGCCGAAATGGTGACGGGCCGCGGCCTCGGCGCCGAACACCCCGTCGTCCCATTCCACGCTGTTGAGATAGACCTCGAGGATGCGCTGCTTGGACCAGAAGGTTTCCAGCAGCACGGTGAACCAGGCTTCGAAGGCCTTGCGCAGATAGCTGCGGCCGCTCCAGAGAAAGAGGTTCTTGGCGGTCTGCTGGCTGATGGTGCTGGCGCCGCGCAGTGAGCCGCCGGCTTCGTTGTGGCTGAAGGCCTGGCGGATCGCCGCCATGTCGAAGCCCCAGTGCTCGGCGAAGTGCTGATCTTCACCGGCGATCACCGCCATCTTGAGATCGTCCGGCAGCTCCTTCCAGGGTCGCCAGTCGCGCTGCAGGTCGATGGGCTTGCCGTCGATCCAGGACTCGACCTTGCGCTCCACCATCAGCATGCTGCCCGGCGGCGGCACCCAGCGCAGGATCAGCACCAGGGCGGCGCTGAGGAGGGCGAACCAGAGGGCGATACGCAGGAGGCGGCGGAGGAGGGTGAGCAGCATCGGCTTGGTCTTTGGCGGTTAGCGGGCCATTATAACCAGCGCTTCTCTTCCATCGCCCGGTAAAACCCATGTTGCGTCTCTTCCTGCTGTTCGCGGCCCTGGCCGGCTTCACTGGTGTCGGCCTCGGCGCCTTCGCCGCCCATGGACTCAAGGGCCGGCTGACCGCCGACTACCTGGCCGTGTTCCAGACCGGCGTGCTCTATCAGCTCATCCATGCCTTGGCGCTGTTCGGCGTTGCCCTCTTGTCGCTGCACTTCCAGGGGCGCCTGGCGGCCTGGGCCGGTGGCTTTTTCATCGCCGGCATCCTGCTGTTTTCCGGCAGCCTCTATCTGCTGACGCTGACCGGCATCGCGCAGCTGGGCATCATTACCCCCTTCGGCGGGCTGTGCTTTCTCGCCGGCTGGGCCTGCCTGGCCATCCTCGCCTGGCGTCTGGGCAGCCTCTGACCGCGCACTGGCCGTCGTTCCCGGCCCGGCGCCGCTGCAATGCACGCCCGACCGGCGTAGAATGCCGGCTCACCCCGTGACGATGCCTTTGCCATGCAGATTCTGTTGAACGGCGAATCCCTAGAATTGCCGGACGGCGCCACCGTCGCCGACCTGCTCGTGCGTCTCGACCTGACCGGACGGCGAGTGGCGGTGGAACGCAACCTCGACATCGTGCCGCGCAGCCAGCACGCCACCACCGCCCTGGTGGACGGCGACCGGCTGGAAGTGGTCCACGCCATCGGCGGCGGCTAGCCGCGCAAGAGGAATCCAGATGAAAGACACTCCCTTTACCCTGGCCGGGCGCACCTATGAGTCGCGCCTGCTGGTCGGCACCGGCAAGTACCGCGATCTCGAAGAGACCCGCGTGGCCATCGAGGCCTCCGGTGCCGAGATCGTCACCGTGGCGGTGCGCCGTACCAACATCGGCCAGACGCCCGGCGAGCCCAATCTGCTCGACGTGATCTCGCCCGAGCGCTACACCATCCTGCCGAACACCGCCGGCTGCTATGACGCGGTGGAAGCGGTACGCACCTGCCGCCTGGCGCGCGAGCTGCTCGACGGTCACAACCTGGTCAAGCTGGAAGTCCTGGCCGACCAGAAGACCCTGTTCCCCAACGTCATCGAGACGCTCAAGGCTGCCGAGACGCTGGTCGCCGATGGCTTCGACGTCATGGTCTACACCAGTGACGATCCCATCGTCGCCCGCCAGCTGGAGGCCATCGGCTGTATCGCCGTCATGCCGCTGGCCGGTCTGATCGGCTCGGGCCTGGGCATCTGCAATCCCTACAACCTGCGCATCATCCTCGAAGAGGCCAAGGTGCCGGTGCTGGTGGATGCCGGGGTGGGTACCGCGTCCGACGCCACCATCGCCATGGAACTGGGTTGCGAAGCGGTGCTGATGAACAGCGCCATCGCCCATGCCCGCGAGCCGGTGCTGATGGCCGAAGCCATGAAGCACGCCATCGTCGCCGGTCGCCTGGCCTATCTGGCCGGGCGCATGCCGCGCAAGCTCTATGCCACGGCCTCCTCGCCGCTGGACGGCCTGGTCGACTAGGACCTGGCGCCTTCCATCACGCGCCCGGCCTCTGCCGGGCGTCTCTTTTTCCCACTATCGATAACGCCATGACCGATCATCAAGACGACCAGACCCCCGACCGCCCCCGGCGCACCATCAAGAGCTTCGTGATGCGCGCCGGCCGCATGACCGAAGGCCAGCAACGCGGTCTCGACCAGGGTTGGCCACGCTTCGGTCTGGAGCTGACCGACGGCCTGCAGGATTTCGACCAGGTGTTCGGGCGCCAGGCGCCACGTACCTTCGAGATCGGTTTCGGCATGGGCCATTCCACCCTGGAAATGGCCGCGGCCGCGCCCGAGCAGGATTTCATCGGCGTCGAGGTGCATCGCCCGGGCGTGGGCGCGCTGCTCAATGGCGCCATGACCCAGGGCCTGACCAATCTGCGGGTCTACAGCTGCGATGCCCTCGAGGTGCTGCGGCAGTGCGTGGCCGATGCCAGTCTGGACCGGGTGCTGCTGTTCTTTCCCGATCCCTGGCACAAGAGCCGTCACCACAAGCGCCGTATCGTCCAGCCGGCCTTCGCCGAACTGGTCCGGCAGAAGCTCAGGGTCGGCGGGGTATTGCACATGGCCACCGATTGGCAGGCCTATGCCGAACACATGCTCGAAGTCATGAACGCCGCCCCGGGTTACCGTAACCTCGGCGACGCCTCGGGCTATGTGCCGCGCCCCGAGGAAAGACCCATCACCAAGTTCGAACGCCGTGGCGAGCGACTGGGGCATGGCGTCTGGGATCTCAAGTTCGAACGCCAGAGCTGACCGTGTATCTCTGACGAATCGATCTTGAGCTGCCGACGGGCAATTGGCATGATGGCCAATTGCCCTGCTGTGATGGCGGTTGCAGTCGAATTCACAGAGACACCTGGATGTCAGTCCTCTTCAAGAACGTCAACCGGTCCCGTGCCGCCCTTCGTGAGCGGCGGATTCCATGAGGGATCTGGTCCGTCCCGATTCGCCGACGGCCGAGTTGCACGCCGTACGCCGCTGGCTCGAAGTCGAGCGTAGCGCTCGCCAGCGCACCGAGCGCTCGCTGCACCTCATCGCTTCGGCCTTCGCCCTCTGCCGCGACGCCATGGCCGTGCTGACCGAAAGCGGGCAGATCATCGAAGCCAATGACGCCCTGCGCGCCCTGATGCTCAGTGCGGAGCGCAGTGTCAGCGGTCAGTACCTGTCGCACTACATCAAGTTGCCCGAGGCGGCCATCCGCACCTTCGAGCGCGACGGCTATGCCCTGTGCGAAGCCCAGTTCCACGTCTCCGCCAAGCGGATCACGCCGGTGGAGATCAGTCTGAGTCGCTTCGCCGGCGAGGCGGATCGCGAAGGCTACGTGGTCGCCAGTCTGAGGGACATCACCGAGCGCAAGCGCGCCGAGCAGGCGCTGGAGCGCATGGCGCTCAGCGACGCCCTGACCCAGTTGCCCAATCGCACCTCCTTCTACCAGGACTTCGAGGCGCGCCTGCAGGACCTCGAAGAGACCGGCAACCTCGCGGTGCTGTTCATCGATGTGGACGGCTTCAAGGAGGTAAACGACTCCCTGGGCCACGCCGCCGGTGACGAATTGCTCTGCGCCCTGGTGCGCGAGTTGCGCCAGGTGCTGGGGGCCGGTGAGGTGCTGGCGCGCTGGGGTGGCGATGAATTCGTCGCCCTGCTGGACGTGAGCGATCGCGACCAGGCCCGCCAGGTCGCCGAGCAACTGGTGCAGGCGGTGGGTCGGCAGCAGTGCATCGCCGGCCACGATATCCGCGTATCGGCCAGCATCGGCCTGAGTCTGGCGCCCGAAGAGGGGCTGGATGTGGAGACCCTGCTGCGCAATGCCGATGCCGCCATGTACGCGGCCAAGGCGGCCGGCAAGAGCCGGGTGCGCTGCTACGATCCGCAACTGACCTGCGAGGCGCGCAGCAAGGTGACCCTGCTGGCCCATCTGCACGGCGCCATCGAGGCGGAGCTCATCACCTTCGTCCTGCAGCCCAAGTTCGATGCCCGCCAGCGCATGGTCAGCGCCGAGTTGCTGGCGCGCTGGAACTGTCCGGGCGTCGGCGCGGTGCCGCCCAACGTCTTCGTCGCCCTGGCCGAGCAGAACGGCATGGCCTCGGCCCTCGGGCGGCTGGCGATCCGCCGCGCAGCCGCTTGCGCCCGGGCCCTGCAGGACGCCGGTCTGCAGATCCCGGTGGCAGTCAACATCTCGCCGCTGCAGGTGGCCGATGATGAACTGGCCGAGGTTCTCGCGGCCGCCTGCGCCGAATTCGGCATCGAGCCCAGGGCGCTGGAGCTGGAGGTGACCGAGTCGGTATTCCTGCAGCAGGGCACGCCGGAGCGGCGCCTGGCCGCCTTGCGCGAGCAGGGCTTTCGGGTGGCGATGGACGATTTCGGCACCGGCTATTCGTCGCTGGGCTATCTGCACCGCCTGCCCTTCGACACCATCAAGATCGACCGCAGCTTTCTGCTGGCGGTGGACGCCGACGACCGATCCCGGCAGTTGCTGGCGGGCATCGTCAGCCTGTGCCGCGCACTGGACATGCAGATCGTCGCCGAAGGGGTGGAAACCCAGGCCCAGTTCGAATTGCTCAAGGACCTGGGCGTGGACACCTTCCAGGGCTTCCTGCTGGGTCGCCCGCAATCCCTGGAGTGCCTGCTGGACGGTATCCGCGCCCGCTGCCGCTAGCTACGGCGTTCGGCCAGCACGCCCAGCAGGCAGACGCCGATCAGCAGCACCGGGGCCAGGGCATAGTTGTTGAACTGCGCCAGGCCCTTGACCACCCAGGGGGTCAGGAAGGTCATGGCGGCGCCATAGATGGCCAGGCAGGCCAGGGCGAAGGCCGGTATCCGAACGGCGGTCGGCAGGCTGCCCAGCCGCGCCTGGATGAAGGCGTTGACCTGGCTGCCGAACAGCACCAGCAGGGTGGCGGTGACCGCCAGGGCCACCTCGTCCAGGTGGCTGCGGCTCCAGCGGGAGAGGTCGGCGATATGGTCGAGTACGAAGTCCAAGGCAGAGCTCCTCGTCAGTCAGGCAGAAAGGATTGCAAGAGGTCGTTCAGGAACAGCTGGCCGCGGGCGGTTGGGCGCAGTCGCTGTTCATCCTCGGCCAGCAGGCCGGCGCGGCGCGCCGCGGCCAGTGCGGGCGCCAGGCTGTCCAGGGGCTGACCGGTGCGCTGCGGATACCAGGCGGCGGGTACCCCGTCCACCAGGCGCAGGGCGTTCATCATGAAATCGAAGGGCAGGTCGGCCGGCGCCAGCGATTTCGCGCCGGCCTGGAAGGCCTTGGCCGGATCCAGATAGTCCTTGGGCAGGCGGGTCTTCCAGGTGCGTTGCAGGGTGCCGTCCGGGGCGCTGAGCTTGGCATGGGCGCCGGCGCCGATGCCGAGGAAGTCGCCGAAGCCCCAGTAGTTGAGATTGTGCCGCGCCTGGCGCCCGGGCTGGGCATAGGCGGAGGTCTCGTACTGGTGGTAACCGGCGGCCGCCAGCCGCGCCTGGCCGGCTTCCTGGATGTCCCAGAGGGTGTCGTCTTCGGGCAGCTCCGGCGGCTGGCTCCAGAACACCGTGTTGGGCTCCATGGTCAGCTGGTACCAGGACAGGTGGGTGGGCGCGAGCGCGATGGCCTGCTCCAGATCGCCGAGGGCATCGGCGACGCTCTGCTCGGGCAGGCCGTGCATCAGGTCCAGGTTGAAATTGTCGAAGCCTGCGGCGCGCGCCCGGTCGGCGGCGCGAATGGCTTCATCGCGGCCGTGGATGCGCCCCAGGGCCTTGAGCTTGGCGTCCTGGAAGCTCTGGATGCCGATCGACAGCCGATTGATGCCCAGACCGCGGTAGGCGACGAACTTGGCCTGCTCGAAGGTGCCGGGATTGGCTTCCAGGGTGATCTCGATATCCGGCGCGAAGCTCAGCCGCCGGGCCACGCCATCCAGCAGACGGCCCAGGGCCTCGGCGGAAAACAGACTGGGCGTGCCGCCGCCGAAGAAGATCGAGGTCAGCGGGCGGCCATGGACGTGCGCCAGGTCGTTGTCCAGATCCGCCAGCAGGGCGTCGACATACTCGGCCTCCGGCAGGGTCGGGCCGGCCGCATGGGAGTTGAAGTCGCAATAGGGGCACTTGCGCACGCACCAGGGGATATGGATGTAGAGCGCCAGTGGCGGCAGGGCGAACACTTGGGTCACAGGCCGAGTCGTTGCTTGAGCTGGGCCATGGCGCGGGCGCGATGGCTGCGCTGGTTCTTTTCCGCCGGCGCCAGTTCGGCCGCGGAGACCGCCTCGCCATCGGGCTGGAACAGCGGGTCGTAGCCGAAGCCATGCTCGCCCTGGGCGGCATAAAGGATGCGCCCGGGCCAGAGGCCCTCGCAGAGGATCGGCAAGGGATCGTCGGCGTGGCGCACCAGGGCCAATACGCAGACGAACTGGCCGGTACGCTCGGCGTCGGGAACGTTACGCAGCACGTCGAGCAGCTTGGCGTTGTTGGCGGCATCGCCCTTACCGTCGGCGTAGCGGGCGGAATAAATGCCGGGAGCACCGCCGAGGGCATCCACCGCCAGGCCCGAATCGTCGGCCAGGGCCGGCAGGCCGGACAGGCGCGCCGCGTTGCGCGCCTTGAGGATGGCGTTCTCGACAAAGGACAGCCCGGTTTCCTCGGGTTCCACCTGGCTGAATTCGCCCACCGAGCGCACCCGCACCCGGTCGCCGAGCATGGCTTGGAGTTCCTTGAGCTTGCCGGCGTTGTGGCTGGCGAGAACCAGTTCGGTAAGGTCGGACATGGGAGACACCGCGTCGCGTTGAGAAGGGCGGCGTATTGTACGCGAAGCCGTGCCCAGGCTGGCTGCGCCACCCGTGCCTTACGTCATATCGCGACGCGCAGGTCGTGCAGGTGCGGCGCGCTGACCCGGTAGATGCCGATCTCGCCGAGCAGGTTCGGCCATAGCTTGCTGGCCCAGCCATGACGATGCAGGCGGTCCACGGCGAGACGATCCAGCACCTGGGCGCGCTGTTCGCGGCAGAGGCGTTCGAAGTCCTCGAAGGTGCAGAAGTGGATATTCGGCGTGTTGTACCAGGTGTAGGGCAGGAAGTCCGAGACCGGCATCCGTCCCCGGCCGCCCAGGTACAGCCGGCAACGCCAGTGACCGAAGTTGGGAAAGGTGATGATGCACTGGCGGCCGACCCTGAGCATCTCCTGGAGGATGCGATCCGGGTACTGCATGGCCTGCAGCGACTGGGTCATGACCACCACGTCGAAGCTGTCGCTGGCGAAGTTGGCCAGGCCGCCGTCGAGATCCTGCTCGATGACGTTGACGTCCTTGAGCAGGCATTCGGCGATCTTGTCCGGGTCGATCTCCAGGCCGTAGCCGGTGACCTGCTTGTGATCGCGCAGCCAGGCGAGCAACTCGCCGGTGCCGCAACCGAGGTCGAGGACCCGGCTGCCGGCGGGGATCCATTCCTGAATGATGTCCAGATCGGCGCGCACGGCAGCTATACCTCGATGCGGGTCATGTAGTGGGAGAAGGCCTGCAGATAGCGCGGGATGGGGATGAGGAAGGCGTCATGGCCCTGGGGCGCGTCCACCTCCAGGTAGCTGACGTCCTTGCGCGCGGCCATCAGGGCGTTGACGATCTCCTTGGAGCGCGCCGGCGAAAAGCGCCAGTCGGTGGTGAAGGAGACGATCAGGAAGCGCGCCTGCACCCCGGCGAGGGTCTTGGCCAGGTCGCCGCCCTGGGCATGGGCCGGATCGAAGTAGTCCAGCGCCTTGGTCATCAGCAGGTAGGTGTTGGCGTCGAAGCGGCCGGAGAATTCCTCGCCCTGGTAGCGCAGGTAGCTCTCCACCTGGAATTCGACACTGTGGAAGTCGTAGTTGAGCTGGTCGGTCTTGAGTTCGCGACCGAATTTCTCGCCCATCGCCTCGTCGGACAGGTAGGTGATGTGGCCGACCATGCGCGCCAGCATCAGGCCGCGCTTGGGGATCACGCCCTTTTCCTGGAAGTGGCCGGCGTGGAAATCCGGGTCCGAGAGGATGGCCTGGCGCGCCACCTCGTTGAAGGCGATGTTTTCCGCCGACAGCTTGGACGCCGAGGCGATGGCCAGGCAGTAACGGATGCGCTCGGGATAGCTGATGGTCCACTGCAGCGCCTGCATGCCACCCAGGCTGCCGCCGATCACCGCCGCCCACTGCCCGATACCCAGGCGATCGGCCAGCCGGGCCTGGCTGTTGACCCAGTCCTCCACGGTCAGCACCGGGAAGTCCGCGCCATAGGCGCGACCGGTCTCGGGGTTCGGACTGCCGGGGCCGGTGGAGCCGTTGCAGCCGCCCAGGTTGTTGAGGGCGACCACGAAGAACTTGCGGGTGTCGATGGGCTTGCCGGGACCTATGCAGCTGTCCCACCAGCCGGGCTTGCGGTCGTCGAGGCTGTGGTAGCCGGCCGCATGGTGATGGCCGGAGAGCGCGTGGCAGATCAGCACGGCGTTGCTGCGGCTGGCGTTGAGCTCACCATAGGTCTCGACCATCAGGTCGTAAGCCGGCAGGGTGCGACCACAGGCCAGGGCCAGGGGCTCGTTGAAGTGCAGCAGCTCGGGGGTGACCAGGCCGACGGAATCTTCGGGAATGACGCTGGGCATTGACGGCTCGTCCGGGGCGGGGCTCGCCAGTCTAAAGAGCACCGCCGGGAGCGGCAAGGGCAGGCGTGGCGCGGCGGCCAGGGACCGCGCCGCGCGTGGCGGGTGGGGCTAGCCGACCCGCGCCAGCGGCAGGGCGACCACGTTGTCGTGGCGCTGGGACGGTGCCGGCCGGTTGATCTGCTTGAGCATGTCGCTGACCTCGCTGAGCTGCCCGTGCAGGACGTCCTCGTGCACCTGCAGCCGGCGCACCTGCTCCTGGCTGTTGAGATTCTGCTGGGTGAGCTGCTTGAGTGCCAGCATGCTGGTTTCCAGCAACTGCTTCTGCTCGCGGGTGTGCTGCACCAGCGGGGTCAGGGCGCCGTCGTTCCAGCGCAGCACCTGGGCATGGGCGCCTTCCTGCAGCGCCTGGACCTCCTGGGCCACGGTGGCGAAGAAGCGGCGACCCAGGGCGCTCTGCTCGGTGAGCAGGGTCTTGACCTGCCGCTGCACCTCCTCGGTCTTGAGTTGCAGCTGGCGCAGCTCGCGGACATAGGGGCGGATGCGCAGTCGCGGCGCTTCCAGGGGATGCAGCGGATTCTCCACATTGTGCCGCTGGTAGACCGCGCCGAGCACCTTGTTGGCCCGGTCCGCCTCGTTGTCCAGGGCCAGCAGGTCATGCTCGACCACGCGGAAGAAACGGGTGATGGACTGGTTGATGCCGACGGTGGTCAGGCTGGTGCGGAATTCCCGGCGGGCGGTGTCCAGGTGGGCATCCAGCCGCTCCGGCGCGACCAGGTCGGTCAGCAGCTTGCGCTGCCCGGCCAGCATGTTCTGGGTGGTGCGCAGATCCAGCAGGCGGCGGTGGTAGAGGTCGTATTCCTGGCGCGTGCGAGCGGTCTGCAACTCCAGGCCGGCACCGGGCAGTTCCTCGTCGGCCAGTTGCGCGTACTGGGCGCGAATGGCTTCCAGGCGCTGTTCGATAAGCGTGCGGCTGGCGCCCAGCAGACCACTGGCCTGCTGCACGATGCGCTGCTGCAACAGGCGCTCGCGGGCGCCGACGATGCGTTCGGCGAGCAGCTGTTCGAGGCTGTCCAGCTGGCTGCGCGCGAGCAGTTCCAGATCGCCGCGGACCTTGCCCAGCAGCGCCTGCTTGGCCGACAGCGGCAGGATGTGCTCGGCCGGCAGCGCCAGTTGCCGGGCGCTGGCCTGGCGGACGTTTTCCAGGGACTGGGCGACATGGGCAACGCCGCCGAGGTCGTCCCAGAGGCTGTCGATCTTGTTCATTACCGCGAACAGCCGCTCCGGGGCATCGCCCAGCGATGGCTTGACGCACTGCTCCCAGAGCGCGAGATCCGAGGCGGTCACGCCGGTGTCGGCACCGATCAGAAAGAGCACGGCCTGGGCGTGGGGCAGCAGCGACAGGGTCAGTTCCGGCTCGGCGCCCAGGGCGTTGAGACCGGGGGTATCGAGGATGCGCAGGCCCTGGCGCAGCAGCGGATGGTCGATGCTGATCAGCGCATGGCGCCAGGCCGGGATGCTGACCAGACCGTCGCTGTCGAGTTGTTCCAGCTGCTCGGGATCGAAGCCCAGCTGCACGGCGGCGGCGGTTTCCACCTCGCGGGTCTCGGTGACCTTGGCCAGCAGGGCGGCCATGGCGTCCGGGTGGCGGTCGTCCAGGGGGAAGCGTTGCCAGGCCTCGGGCGCCTTGCGCCAGGCGGTCAGGCTGCGTTCGTCGAGGCGGCTGTCGATGGGCAGCAGCTGCAGATAGGGTCCGTCGGACCCGGCGTCATAGAAGATCTCGGTGGGGCACATGGTGGTGCGCCCGGCCTGGGACGGCAGCATGCGCTGGCCGTAGTCGGCGAAGAAGAGGGCGTTGATCAGCTCGGTCTTGCCGCGCGAGAACTCGCCGGCGAAGGCCAGGGTGATGCCGTCGGCCTGCAATTCGCTCTGGCAGGTCGCCAGGGCGGCGTCCAGGGCGGGGGAGGCGAGACGATTACGCTGCAACCAGTCGCGGTAGCGGCCCAATTGGGTATCGAGTTCGGCTTTCCACGTGGCATAGGCACCGACGTGGCGGAACAGGCGTTCCATAGGGGACTTCCTTGACCTGAACAGCAAAGACTGGACGGTGCCCCAGCGTCCGGCGGGACGTCAATGCCGCCTCCGCCACGACGCGGCGGGCGGTCGTGGCGGGTGCGCGAATGGCGCGTCAGAGGAAGGGCGCGAGAATCTGCGGCATGCCGGTGGCCGCGGCCAGCTGGCCGATGACGAAGCGATCCAGCAGATTGATCACGATGAAGGCGAAGATCGGCGACAGATCCAGGCCGCCGAGGCTCGGCAGGATGCGGCGGAAGGGCGCCAGCAACGGCTCGCAGATCTGGTTGACCAGTTCGGCCGCCGGATTGTGGGTCTGGGGCGCGACCCAGGAGAGGATGACGCTGACGATCAGGGCGAAGAAGAACACCTTGAGGAACAGCGACGCCACGCCCAGCAGCGCCCAGATCAGCAGGGCAGGGAACAGGCCGCCGATGCTGGCGCCGAGCAGCACCACCACGACCATCATCAGCGCCAGCTGAACCAGGATCGCCAGCACCAGGGCCGCCAGATCGACGCCGCCGAAGCCGGGGATGATGCGCCGTACCGGCTTGAGCAGCGGCTGGGTGGCGCGCACGGTGAATTGCGACAGCGGGTTGTAGAAGTCGGCCCGCACCAGCTGCAGGATGAAGCGCAGCAGGATGATCAGCAGATAGAGGCTGCCGAGGGTCTGGATGACGTAGACGAGAGCTTGGGCGAAAGCGGACATGGATACTCCTTATCGATCCGGCAACTGGGCCAGTTCCGCAGCCCGGTCGGCCGCGGCGGTGAGGGCTTCTTCCACCAGGTCGGAAAAGGCCCCGGCTTGGAAGGTTTCGATGGCGCGTTCGGTGGTGCCCTTGGGGGACATCACCGAGCGGCGCAATTGTTCGGGGCTGCGGTCGCCCTGACAGGCCATGGCGGCGGCGCCGCGGGCGGTGTGCAGGGTCAGCTGCTGGGCGACCTCGGCCGGCAGGCCGAGCTTGGTGCCGGCCTCGGTCATGGCTTCCATCAGCAGGAAGAAATAGGCCGGACCGCTGCCGGAGACGGCGGTGACCGCATCCAGCTGCTGCTCTTCCTCGACCCAGAGGGCCAGGCCGACCGCGGCGAGGATCTCCTGGGCACGGGCGCGCTGTTCGGCAGTGACCTGGTCATTGGCGAACAGGCCGCTGGCACCCAGGCGCAGCTGCGAAGGCACGTTGGGCATGCAGCGCACCAGGGCGCGCCGGCCCAGCCAGAGTGTCAGGCTGGCGCAGGTAATGCCGGCGGCGACCGAGACGATCAGCTGATCCGGGCGCAGGTGGGGCGCCAGCTCCTGGCAGACCTCGGCCATCACCTGGGGCTTCACCCCCAGCACCACCACGTCGGCATCGGCGAGCACGGCACTGTTGCTGGCCTCGACGCGGATGCCATGGTCCCGGGCCAGGGCTTCGCGCTTGGCCGGGTTGCGATTGCTGGCGCTGAGCTGCCGGGCCGGCATGCCCTGGGCGAGTAGCCCGCCGATGATGGCGCCGGCCATGTTGCCGGCGCCGATGAAGGCGATGCGGGTGTCTTTCATCGAGACTTCCTAGGTTGAAGGGGTGGCGCCGTAGTCACGGGCGCCAAAGAGGGCGGTACCGACGCGGACCCAGGTGGCCCCTTCGGCGATGGCGGCTTCCAGATCCTGGCTCATGCCCATGGACAGGGTGTCCAGGCCCAGGTTCAGGGCTTCGCTCAAGGTGCGCAGTCGGGCGAAGGCCGCGCGCTGGCTGGCCGGGTCCTCGGTGGGTTCGGGGATGGCCATCAGGCCACGCAGGCGCAGGTTGGGCAACTGGCTGACCGCGGCGGCCAGGGCCGGCAGGTCGTCGGGGTGGCAGCCGGACTTGCTGGCCTCGCCACTGACGTTGACCTGCAGGCAGATGTTCAGCGGCCCGCGCTCGGGCGGACGCTGTTCGGCCAGGCGCTGGGCGATCTTCAGGCGATCCACCGAATGCACCCAGTCGAAGTGGCAGGCGATGGCGCGGGTCTTGTTGGACTGGATGGGGCCGATGAAATGCCACACCAGTGGCAGGTCGGCCAGCGCCGGCTGCTTGTCCAGCGCCTCCTGCAGGTAGTTCTCGCCGAAGTCGCGCAGGCCCGCGGCGGCGGCCTCGCGCAAGGCGGCGGCGGGCTTGGTCTTGCTCACCGCCAGCAGGCCGACAGTCGCGGGATCGCGGCCTGCCGTCCGGCTGGCGGCGGCGATGCGTTCGAGTACGGTTGCGCTATTCTCGGCTATCGTGGACATTCAGCCCCTGCTTGCGTCGGCGCATCCGGCAGGCCTCGGCGTACCGGATGAGTGAGTGGCGGTGACCAGGTCAGACCGCCAGTGCTGCGCGGCATTCTACCTGCTTGCTCGACATCTGGGAGTCCCATGGATATCACCGAATTGCTGGCCTTTTCCGCGCGGCAAGGCGCCTCCGACCTGCACCTGTCCGCCGGCCTGCCGCCGATGATCCGCGTCGACGGCGACGTGCGCCGCATCAACCTGCCGGCCTTCGAGCACAAGCAGGTGCACGCGCTGATCTACGACATCATGAACGACAAGCAGCGCAAGGACTTCGAGGAATTCCTGGAGACCGACTTCTCCTTCGAGGTGCCGGGCGTGGCGCGCTTCCGGGTCAATGCCTTCAACCAGAATCGTGGCGCCGGCGCGGTGTTCCGGACCATCCCTTCCAAGGTGCTGAGCATGGAAGAGCTGGGCATGGGCGAGGTGTTCAAGAAGATCACCGATGTTCCGCGCGGCCTGGTGCTGGTGACCGGGCCGACCGGTTCGGGCAAGTCCACCACCCTGGCGGCCATGCTCGACTATCTCAACAACACCAAGTACCACCATATCCTCACCATCGAGGACCCCATCGAATTCGTCCACGAATCCAAGAAGTGCCTGGTCAACCAGCGCGAGGTGCACCGCGACACCCTGGGCTTCTCCGAGGCCCTGCGCTCGGCGCTGCGCGAGGACCCGGACATCATCCTGGTCGGCGAGCTACGCGACCTGGAGACCATCCGCCTGGCGCTGACCGCGGCCGAGACCGGGCACCTGGTGTTCGGCACCCTGCACACCACCTCGGCGGCCAAGACCATCGACCGGGTGGTGGACGTCTTTCCGGCGGAAGAAAAGTCCATGGTGCGCTCCATGCTGTCCGAATCCCTGCAGGCAGTGGTCTCCCAGACCCTGCTGAAGAAGGTCGGCGGCGGCCGGGTGGCGGCCCACGAGATCATGATCGGCACCCCGGCCATCCGTAACCTGATCCGCGAGGACAAGGTGGCGCAGATGTATTCCTCGATCCAGACCGGGGGCGGCCTGGGCATGCAGACCCTGGACATGTGCCTCAAGGCGCTGCTGGCCAAGGGGCTGATCAGCCGCGACGCGGCCCGCGAGAAGGCCAAGACGCCGGAGAACTTCTGATGGATTTCGACAAGTTCCTGCAGCTGATGGTGGACAAGGGGGCGTCCGACCTCTTCATCACCACCGGCGTGCCCCCTTCGATGAAGATCAACGGGCGCATGACGCCGGTCACCAAGGATTCGCTCACGCCGGATCAGTGCCGAGCCATAGTGCTGGGGGTGATGAACGACGAGCAGCGCCAGGAATTCCAGCAGAAGCGCGAGTGCAACTTCGCCATCAGCGCCCGCGGCATCGGCCGCTTCCGGGTCAGCGCCTTCTATCAGCGCAACCTGGTGGGCATGGTGCTGCGCCGCATCGAGGTCAACATCCCCACGGTCGAGCAGCTGCGCCTGCCGGAGATCATCAAGAAGCTGGCCATGACCAAGCGTGGCCTGGTGATCTTCGTCGGCGCCACCGGCACCGGCAAGTCCACCTCGCTGGCGGCCATGATCGGCCACCGCAACAAGAACTCGGCGGGGCACATCATCTCCATCGAGGACCCCATCGAATACATCCACCAGCACCAGGGCTGCATCGTCACCCAGCGCGAGGTGGGCATCGACACCGAGTCCTTCGAGGTGGCGCTGAAGAACACCCTGCGCCAGGCACCGGACGTCATCATGATCGGCGAGATCCGCAGCCGCGACACCATGGAGCACGCCCTGGCCTTCGCCGAGACCGGTCATCTGTGCCTGGCCACCCTGCACGCCAACAATGCCAACCAGGCGCTGGATCGCATCATCCACTTCTTCCCGGCCGATCGGCACGGCCAGACCTGGATGGACCTGTCGCTCAACCTCAAGGGCATCGTCGCTCAGCAGCTGGTGCCCACCACCGACGGCCAGGGCCGCCGCGCGGTGATCGAGGTGCTGCTCAACACCCCGCTGGTCGCCGACCTGATCCGCAAGGGCGAGGTGCATGAACTCAAGGCGCTGATGAAGAAGTCCGGCGAACTGGGCATGCAGACCTTCGACCAGTCGCTCTACAGCCTCTATCGTGACGGTGAGATCAGCTACGAAGCGGCCCTGGCCCACGCCGATTCCGCCAATGACCTGCGGCTGATGATCAAGCTGGGGTCGGAGACGGATGCCGATCACCTCAATCAGACCACCCGCAATCTCTCGGTGGACATGGGCGACGATCCGCCCAAGCGCTTCCGCTAGCCTTCGGCTGCCAGGGTCCTGGCCTCGCGCAGGGCCGCCACCAGGGCCTGGCGCGCCTGCTCCTGCTGCTCGGCGTCCGGGGTGCGCAGGATGTAGGAGGGATGATAGGTGGCAATGATCCAGCGCTCGTCCAGCCGCAGCGGTCGGCCCATGAACTGCGCCAGGCCCCGGGGCTTGCGCTTGAGCAGGGCTTCCAAGGCCGTCGAGCCCAGGGCCACCACCACCGTCGGCTGGATGTCGCGCAATTCCTGCTCCAGCCAGTAGCGGCAGGGGGCGATCTCCGGTCCCGGGGTGACGTGCTTGCGCCTGCGCCCCTGGGGAATCCACTTGAAGTGCTTGACCGCATTGGTCAGGAACACCTCGCTGCGCTCGAGGCCGGCCTCGGCCAGGGCCGCCATCAGCACCTGCCCGGCCGGGCCGACGAAGGGCCGACCCGCCAGGTCTTCCTGATCACCGGGCTGTTCGCCCAGCAGCAGGATGCGCGCGGTGCGCGGGCCTTCGCCGGCCACCGGCTGGGTGGCCTTTTCCCACAGCTCGCAGCGGCGGCAGTCATCGAGGGTGGTGGGCAGCGGTCGCTCCGGCTGCGCACGTTCCGCGGCGATCAATACCTCGCGACCGCTCTGGCGACCCACGGCCTCGGCCTGAGCCAGGCGCTGGGCGCCGGCGCGGGCTTCGCTGAGCAGCGCCGGGATCAGCGACCCTTCCGGCAGATCCTTCCAGAAGCGCGCCGGCATGTTGCCCCTGAGGGTGCGCGGATTGGCCCGCGCCGGATTGAAGGTGCTGCGGTAATAGGCGCGCCAGAGTTCATCGCCGGCGTTGCGGTCATCGTCTTCCGGCGTCTGCCGCGCCAGCTGCTGCAGCTCGGCGGGGCAGGGTTCCACCAGTTGCAGCGCCTGGCCGTCCCAGAGCGCGGCGGCCTCGGGGGTCGCGATCAGCCAGCTGCTGTTGCCCATGCGGTCGCAGAAATGCGGCGCCGCCAGGGCCAGGACGTCGTGGGCCGGCTGGTGCCAGGCCACCCAGGCCGGCGGACCGGCGCTTTCCGCCCGCGGACGAAAGCGCAGGAAGGCATGCACATGGTGGATCTCGCGGCGGATCGCCTTGACCCGACGCTGCAATTCGCTGCCATCCTCGTCACCGGCGAGCATCGCCGCGCGTTCTCCCCGCGCGACCCGCCAGAGCACCTGGTAGAGCAGGGCCCAGCGATCATCGCTGCGAAAGCAGGCGGCGTAGTTCAGGGCCTCCGCCAGTTGGGGCGGAATGCGTATGGCGCCACTTGGCGGAGGCGCCGTGCCTTCGACCGGTTCGTCGAACAGATCGCCCAGGCCCCGACTCTCCTGCCAGCTCACCTGGGCCGGGGCGATACCCGCCTGCAGCAACCGGCGCGCTTCCTTGCGCCAGCCGGCGAAGGTGCCGTCGAAATCGACTCTCTGCATCTAGAGCAGGGCGAGCTGGGCGGGCGGCTCGGCAAGTTGCCGGCGCAGGTCGAGGGACTCGGCCAGGCGCGGTTGCGGGCGATAGTCCTGGGTGATGATGAAGGGCCGCGCCTTCTCCACGCTGCATTTCAGGCGGATCAGGTCGGCGTAGCGGATGCGCCGCTCGCGTCTGAGCTCTACCAGTCGCTTGGCCGAAAGCACGCCGATGCCGGGCACCCGGGCGATCAGCACCTGGTCGGCCCGATTGAGATCCAGCGGGAAGATGGCGCGGTTGTGCAGCGCCCAGGCCAGCTTGGGGTCCACGTCCAGCGGCAGCTGGCCATTTTCGGTAGGCAACTCCTCCGCCTGGAAGCCATAGCCACGCATGAGGAAGTCGGCCTGGTACAGGCGGTGCTCGCGCAGCAGCGGCGGCGGTTGCAGCGGCACCGTGCCGGGGCTCTCCGGAATGGGGCTGAAGGCCGAATAGTAGACGCGCTTGAGGCGATAGGCGCCATACAGCGTCTGGGCGGTATCGAGAATGGTGCGGTCGTCGGTGGCATCGGCACCCACGATCATCTGGGTGCTCTGGCCCGCCGGGGCGAAACGCGGTGCCTTGGCTTCGGCCTCGGCTTCCTCCAGGCCCAGGCGGATATTGCCCATGGTCTTGCGGATACTGCTGCCGTTCTTTTCCGGCGCCAGCTTGATCAGGCTGCTCTCGGTGGGCAGCTCGATGTTCACCGACAGGCGATCGGCATAGAGACCCGCCTGGGCGATGATCTCGGGATCGGCGTCGGGAATGGTCTTGAGGTGGATGTAGCCGCGGAACTGGTGCTGCTCGCGCAACAGCTGGGCCACTCGGGTCATCTGCTCCATGGTGTAGTTGGAGGAGCGGATGATGCCGGAGCTGAGAAACAGTCCGCTGATGACATTGCGCCGGTAGAAGTCGAGGGTCAGCTGCACCACTTCCTCGGGCGTGAAGCGCGCCCGCGGCACGTTGCTGCTGCGACGATTGACGCAGTACTGGCAGTCGTACTGGCAGAAGTTGGTCAGCAGCACCTTGAGCAGCGCCACGCAGCGCCCATCGGGGGTGAAACTGTGGCAGATGCCCATGCCATCGGTCGAGCCCAGGCCGTCCTTGCCCTTCGAGCTGCGTTTGGGCGCGCCGCTGCTGGCGCAGGACACGTCGTACTTGGCGGCATCGGCGAGAATGATCAGCTTGTCGGCGAGCTCCATCGAGATCTCCTGGACTGTGATTGCATACAGTATCCAGGAAGCGGAGCGTCGTTCAATGGCTTTGCGCCGGGCGGCGCCGAGTGGAGCGACACTCCGCCGGGCGGTAGCGACCCGGCGGAGCGAGGGGAGGGATCAGGACTTGCGGGTACGCTTGGTACGCGGCTTGTCCGCGACGGGATCGGTTTCCGCCGCCAGGGTGTTGGGCTGCTGCAGCACGCGCTTGGCCGACGCGAACCTCTTGGTCCAGTAGGGCTTGCTCAGGTGGTCGACGCGCACGCTCTCGCCACTGCGCGGGGCATGGACGAAACGATCGTTGCCCAGATAGATGGCGACGTGATCGATGCCGCTGCGTTGACCGGTCTTGAAGAACACCAGGTCGCCGGCCTTGAGATCGCCACGAGCGACCTTGGGGCCCTTGAGCTGGGACAGTTCACGGGAGGTACGCGGCAGCTTGACGTTGTGTACGTCGCGATAGACGTAGTTCACCAGCCCGCTGCAATCCAGGCCGTTCTGCGGATTGGTACCGCCGAAGCGATAGGGCGTACCGACCAGGTCCATGGCGCGGGTTGCGACCTGGGCACCGACGTTGCGGGTGGCAGCCTGGGCGGTGGCCTGTTTACGGTGCAGGGCGCTGGTGGCGCGGGCGGCGTGCTTGGCACGGGCGGCGGAGGCGGCCTGGGTAGGGTCCACCTTCGCGACGCGGCGAGCGGCGGCCTTGGGTGCGGGTGCAGCGGAGGCGTGCCGGGCGGCGGTCTTGGGAGCTGAGGCGGCGGTGACATGCCGGGCTGCGACCTTGTGGACCGGAGCGGCAGTGCGCGCTGCAGAGTTCTCTTTCGCCTGCACCGCCGCTGGCAGTACAAGACAGGCGGAGAGCCATGTCAGAAGAAATAGACGCATTGTCGTAGGGGTGTCTGAAGATCGAAGCAGGGGATTCTATACCAACCCTGTGGATATTTTGTGCACCTCTCATCAAGAAATTATGTAATTTTTAGCGGAAAGTGAGGTCCCTTGAGCGCCAACCAGTGAGACTCCCTGGGCATTCATCCAGTTTTCGACATAAAGTCACGGTGAAGGTAAGGGTGTAGGTAAGGCGGGTCTTTTCCTTAAGTCGCGAGGTCGTAGGCATGCGGTATCAGGACACTCACAGCAAGGTCATGGGCTATCTGCTGTGGATCTTCGGTTTTCTCGGCGCCCATCGCTTCTACTATGGCAAGCCGGTCACCGGCACGATCTGGTTCTGCACCCTGGGCCTGCTGGGCATCGGCTGGCTGATCGATCTGTTCCTGATCCCGGCCATGGATCGCGAGGCGGATCTGCGCTTCCAGTCCGGCTCCCTCAACTACAGCCTCGGCTGGATCCTGCTGACCTTTCTCGGCCTCTTCGGTGTCCATCGTCTCTACCTGGGCAAGTGGATCACCGCCATCCTCTATTTCTTTACGGCGGGTTTCTTCCTGCTGGGCGTGCTCTACGACTTCTGGACGCTCAACTCGCAGATCTCCGAAGAGAACCGCCGGCGGCTGGTGCGCTAGGTTCGGTTGAGTGGCAAGCAGAAGGGGCTCCGCGGAGCCCCTTCTGCTATTCAGGCGTCACGCCGGTAGGTGGTGCGGCCCCCCACCAGGGTGCGCTCGACGCGTCCCGCCAGGGTGAGGCCCCGGAAGGGGCAGTTGCGGCCACGGGACAGCCAGGGTGTCGCGGCCTGGGTAATCGGCTGCTGGGCGAACAGCACCAAGTCCGCCGGCAGGTCCTTGACCAGGCGGCCCGCGTCGAGGCGCAGGGCCTGGGCCGGACCCTGGGTCAGGCGGGCCAGCAGGGTCGGCAGATCCAGCAGGCCGTCTTCCACCAGCGTCAGGGCCAGCGGCAGCAGCAGTTCGACACTGCTGATGCCCGGCTCGGTGGCGGCGAAGGGGGCCAGCTTAGCATCCGCCTCATGGGGCTGGTGGTGGCTGGAGATGGCACCGATCACGCCGTCTCGCACCCCGGCTCTCAGGGCGTCGCGATCTCGCGCGGTACGCAGCGGCGGCTTGACGTGGTAGAGGCTGGAAAAGCCCTGCAGCGCCTCGTCGGTGAGCAGCAGTTGGTAGAGCGCCACATCGGCGGTCACCGGCAGGCCGCGGGCCTGGGCGGCGGCGATCATCTCCACCGCGCGAGCACTGGTCAGCTGCCCGAAGTGGGCGCGTACGCCGCTCTGCTCCACCAGCAGCAGGTCGCGGGACAGGGCGATGGTCTCCGCCGTCTCCGGAATCCCGGTGAGCCCCAGGAAGCTGGCGGTGGGGCCTTCATGGGCCAGGCCGCCGTGGGCCAGGTCGGCGTCCAAGGCGGTAAAGACCACAGTGAGGTCGAAGGTGGCGGCATATTCCAGCGCGCGCCGCTGTACCCGCAGATTCTCGAAGGGTTGCAGGCCGTTGGTAAAGGCCACGCAACCGGCGTCGCGCAAGGCCATCAGCTCCGACAGCTGCTCGCCGGCCAGGCCCTTGGTCAGGGCGCCGATGGGGTAGACGCGGGCGTGATCGGCGGTGCGCGCCCGATCGAGGATGAGTTCGGCCACCGCGGTGGTGTCCAGCACCGGACGGGTGGTGGGCGGGCAGCACAGGCTGGTGACGCCTCCGGCCGCAGCGGCGCGGGTCTCGCTGTCGACATTGCCCTTGCGGGTCAGGCCCGGTTCGCACAGGGCGACATCCAGGTCGACCAGGCCAGGGGCCAGGATCAGGCCGCTGGCGTCGAGCTGCTCGTCGGCCTGAAAGCCCTGGGGCGCTTCACCGAGGGCCAGGATGCGACCCTGGTCGACATGGACATCGCTGATCTGGTCGAGACCGGTGGCCGGGTCGATCACCCGGGCATTGCGGATGCTCAGGCTCACTGCGCATTCTCCTGTAGCTGACGCTGGGCCGTCTGCCCGCTCATGGTCATCGACAGCACCGCCATGCGGACCGCGATGCCGTAGGTGACCTGGTTCAGGATGACCGATTGCTCGCCATCGGCGACCGCCGATTCGATCTCCACGCCGCGGTTGATCGGGCCGGGGTGCATGACGATGGCATCGGGCTTGGCGCGGGCCAGGCGTTGGCGGGTCAGGCCGAACAGCCGGTAGTACTCGCCTTCGCTGGGCAGCAGGCCGCCCTGCATGCGTTCGCGCTGCAGGCGCAGCATGATCACCACGTCCACCCCTTCCAGGCCCTCGGCCAGGTCGGTACAGGTGCGCACGCCATAGAGCTCTTCGAGGCCGACCGGCAGCAGGGTGCGCGGCGCGACCACGCGGATGTCGCGGCAGCCCAGGGTGCGCAGCGCCAGCATGTCGGAGCGGGCGACCCGGGAGTGCAGGATGTCGCCGACGATGGCCACCGAGAGGTTGGCGAAGTCGCCCTTGTGGCGGCGGATGGTCAGCATGTCGAGCATGCCCTGGGTAGGGTGCGCATGGCGGCCGTCACCGCCATTGATGATGGCCACGTCCGGGCAGACGTGCTCGGCGATGAAGTGGGCGGCGCCGGAATCGGCGTGGCGCACCACGAACATGTCGGCGGCCATGGCTTCCAGGTTGCGCAGGGTGTCGAACAGCGTCTCGCCCTTGCTGGTGGAGGAGGTGGAGACGTTGAGCGTGATGACGTCCGCCGACAGCCGCTTGGCGGCCAGTTCGAAGGTGGTGCGGGTGCGGGTCGAATTCTCGAAGAAGACGTTGCACACGGTCTTGCCGCGCAGCAGCGGCACCTTCTTCACCGCCCGGGCACCGACCTCCAGAAAGGAGTCGGCGGTATCGAGCAATTCGGTGAGGAGTTCGGCGGGCAGGTCGTCGAGTGACAGGAAATGGCGCAATTGGCCCTGGGCGTTGAGTTGCAGCGAGCGCGTAGCGTCGGTCATGGCAGCGAATCCAGGTCAGGCGGCGGGGACGTCGCGGTATTCGAGGGCGAGCGGCGTGGGGCCGGTCAGCTTGACGCGCTGGGTGGGGGCCAGGCTCAGGGTGGCGCCCACCACGTCGGGCTGGATCGGCAATTCGCGGGCATTGACGTCCAGCAGGCAGACCAGGGTCACACTGGCGGGACGGCCATAGTCGAAGAGTTCGTTGAGCGCCGCCCGCACGGTGCGGCCGCTCATCAGCACATCGTCCACCAGCACCAGATGGCGACCGTCGATCTCGAACGGCAGGGCCGAGGGGCGCACCTGCGGGTGCAGGCCCTTCTGGGTGAAGTCGTCACGGTAGAAGGAGACGTCCAGGCTGCCCAGCGGGGTGTCCAGGCCGAGTTCGGCCAGCAGAGCCTCGGCGACCCAGAGGCCGCCGGTGTGGATGCCGACGAAGCCGGGATCGGTGATGCCACGGCGATCCAGCGACAGACGCAGGTCGGCGGCCAGCCGCGGCAGGAGCTCGGCGGGAGAGGGCAGGTGCATGGCTACTCCGATTGCGGGCGCGCGGCCCGTTCCAGTTGTTGGGTCAGCCAGCCTTCCAGGAGGAGGGCGGCGGCAAGGGCGTCCACCGGGCGTTCGCGATAACCGTCGCGCTGACCGCCCTGCAGGCGCTCGCCCTTGGCGGCATAGGTGGTAAGGCGCTCGTCATGGGTATGCACGGGCAGGCCGTAGCGCCCCTGCAGGCGGCGGGCGAAACGTTCGGCGCGCTCGCTCATCTCGCTGGGCGTGCCGTCCATGTTCAATGGCAGACCGACCACCAGGGCAGTGGGGCGCCACTCGTCCAGCAGGCGCTGGATCTGTTGCCAGTCGGGTACGCCGTTCTGCGCCTTGAGGGTGAGCAGTTCACGGGCCTGGCCAGTCACGGCCTGGCCGACGGCGACGCCGATCTGACGGCTGCCGTAGTCGAAGCCCAGATAGAGACCGCTGGGCGCGCTCATGCGTGACCCGCCTGACGCGAGAGCAGGCGCAGGTCGACCCCCAGCAGGGCGGCGGCCGCGCCGAGGCGCTGTTCGCTCGGCGTCTCGAACAGCAGGGCGCTGGTGGCCGGGGTGGTGAGCCAGAGATTGGCCGCCAGTTCTTCTTCCAGCTGGCCGGGGCCCCAGCCGCTGTAGCCCAGGGTGATCAGGTGGCGGGTCGGGCCGTTACCGTCGGAGAGGGCGAAGAGCACGTCCGGCGAGGTGGTCAGGCTGAGGGCTTCGAGTTCCAGGGTGTTCTGGAACACCGGGCCGGCGTCGTGCAGGACGAAGCCGCGATCGGTCTGTACCGGGCCTCCGGCATAGAGCACGACCTGGGCATCTTCCTGGGTGGCCGGTATCTCGGGACGCAGCTGTTCGAGCAGGTCGTCCAGGTGCAGGCCATTGGGGCGGTTGATCACCAGGCCCATGGCGCCATCCGGGCCGTGGTCGACGAGGTAGATCACCGTCTCGGCGAAATTGGGATCGTCCATCTGCGGCATGGCGATCAGGAGCTGGTGCTGTAGGGTGGTGCTGGAGGTCGGCTTCATGACCGGCAAGTTTCCCGGTTGCGCGGTCCGGCTTCAAGTCCAACGGCGTCCCGGACTATTGACTGGACAGGCGGTCGCCACGCTCGAAGCGCCAGGTGCGGATGATCTCCAGCCGGTCGATGTCGGCCAGATCGCCACTGAAGGGGGCGAAGGGCGCCGCCAGCCGGACGATGCGCAGCGCCGCCTGGTCCAGCACCTGGCGTCCCGAGGATTCCAGCACCTGGACCTCGTAGAGCGAGCCGTCCTTGTTGATGGCCACCAGCAGGCGCAGGCTGCCGTAGAGGCGGTCGCGCTTGGCCTGCTCGGGGTAGTTGAGATTGCCGATGCGCTCGATCTTGCGTCGCCATTCTTCCTTGTAGCGGGCGCCCTTGTCCTTTTGCGTCGAGGCGGCATTGATCCGCCAGATCTTCGGCCGCTTGGCGTATTGCTGGCGTTCCTCGGCGAGCTGAGCCTCCAGGCTGGCGAGTTCGGCGGCCTGGCTGTCGGACTCGGGGCTGGGCGCATCGCGCTGCTCCCGCTCCGGCGTCTCGCGGCTGGGTTCGGCCTTGGTCGGCCGCGCGGCGCGGGTGGTCACCGCGGCCTTGGGCGCCTGGGCGCGATCCGCCGCCGGCGGGCGAGCCGGGGGCGCGGCCTGGCGGATCTCGCTGTCGTGGAAAGGCGCCTGCACCGGCGTGCTCGGCGCCGCCGCCTTGTCCAGCGTACCGCTGCCCTGCTGATTTTCCTGGGCCAGGAAGTCGGCCTGCTTGGGCGCCTCGTCGCTCTTGAAGCTGGCCAGCGTCACCTCCAGGGTGCGACTGATCTGGGTAGGCTCGGGCAGCGAAAAGCCGACGCCGAGAATCAGCACGACGTGCAGCAGGGTCGCGATGAGCAGCGTGAAGCCCAGGCGGTCGGCGGGACGAACCTGGGCGGCGGGAGAGGAGGCGGTGCTGGGCATTGACTGGGTCGGCAAGGGCAGAGGACGCGCGGCAGGGCTGGCGCCAGTCTGCGGATTGTGTCCGCGGGTTTTGCAGCCCCCCCCCCCCGCGAGGGGCCACCCCCCCC
>NZ_JASCON010000139.1:0-4979 GCF_029959585.1 Pseudomonas sp. PS02302 | reverse complement strand
ATGAAAATCGCACTCACCGGCGCTCTGCTCGCCAGCGCCCTCGTCCTGCCACTGGCCGTCACGGCCGGCGACTAAAGGCCTCGGCCGAGCACTACCGCAAGACCGGCAAGTTCTTGGACGGCGCCACGCTGGTGAAAGAGATCCGCAAGCTCGAAACCAGCGCCATGACCACTGGCAACCCTGTGGTCTGGGGTTCCGATGCGGCCGTGTGGTTCGTGATGGTCAAGGACGCCAAAGGCCGTTTCGCCAGCAACCCCTTGTGGGGCGACGGCTGGGGCTGGGCGCTGTTCAAGGCCGACGCCCCCGCCAAGAATGTCGCCGTCAGCTACGAAGCCGACTGCATGGGCTGCCATGTGCCGGCGGCCAAGACCGACCGCGTATTCATCCAGGGCTATCCGACACTGACCCAGCACTGACTTGCTGCCGGGTTACGCTTCGCGCAGGATGGCACCTCCGTCCTGCGCGAGCCACCCTTTCCGGAAGCGCGCCATGCCGACACTCGACGCCTTTCTGACCGACGTCCGCGCCTGCACGCGCTGCGCACCGCATCTGCCACACGGCGTGCAGCCGGTCTTCCAGTTTCACCCGAGTGCGCCCATCCTCATCGCCGGCCAAGCACCGGGGGCCCGGGTCCATGCCTCAGGCGTGCCCTTCGACGACGCCAGCGGCGCGCGTCTGCGCGCCTGGCTGGGCGTGGACCGCGACACCTTCTACGACCCTACCCGCATCGCCATTCTGCCCATGGGCTTCTGTTATCCGGGCACCGGCAAAAGCGGTGACCTGCCGCTACGCCCGGAGTGCGCCCCCCGCCTGGCGCGAAGCCTTCATGCAGCGTTTCGAGCGCCTGTCGCTGGTCATCGTGCTGGGCAGCTACGCCATGGACTACCACCTCGGTACTGGCAAGACGCCGCTCACCCGGGTGGTCGAAGCCTGGCGCGAGCACTGGCCGCAAGCGTTCCCCCTGCCTCACCCTAGCCCGCGCAACAATCGCTGGCTGGTGCGCAACCCCTGGTTCCAACAAGGAAGCAGCGGCGCGGTATGTTCGCCGGCCTCAAGCTCAATGCGCGTCCTGCCCCCTCACAGGAGCGCACAGAGCGGCCGGAAAGGGAAGGGAGCTTGCGGCAGGCGCCTGCGCCCGACCGGCTGGCCGAGCGGGCGCGGGGGCAGTCGCCGCTTGAGGCCGCCGTTGACCGCTATTCGCGGGCCTATCAGTCGATCGACCAGCACCGGCGCGAGGGCTTGCCGGTCCTCGACATGCAGCGGCAGGAAATAGGCGATGCCGGCCGGCAGCTCGACCAGGTGCAGGGCGGCATGAAAGATTTGCTGCGCTCGACGTTGCAAAACGACCCGGCGACGGTGCGCGCCATGACCGAGCTTTCCGGCCGGGAGCGTGTCGCGCAGGTTATCGACGGGATGAAGCGCGAAAACGCGGCGCTGCAAGACCCGAATATCAGGGCCGAGCGGTTCGTTGAACGCTGGCAGGAGCTACAGGGCCAGCGCCGGGAGCTTCGCGGCTGGCAGCACGACGATGCCCGCGCCAAGGTCGAAAGCCAGATGAACGGCATGACCAAGAGCCTTGAGCGTGACCCGCAGGTAGATTCCATCCTGCGCAATCGCCGTCAGGAACTCGGAATCGGGCAGCAGCAGCGCCGGGGGCAGAGCATCGCCCACGAGCTGCAAGAGGAAATGTCACGCAGCCGGCAACTTAGCCGGGGCATCGGTTTGGGAAGGTAGGCACGGAGAATATGGCGGAGCTGGACGACGACAGGGAAGGAATCGAGCCGGAAGCACTGGACGAGGACGCCGGCGACCCGGCCGCCGCGTTCGACGCGCTCCGGCGCACGATCGAGACGCAGGGCGCGCAGATCGGCGCGGAAATGACCGTGATGCGGCGCGGGCTGGAAGCGGCTTTCGACCAGCTCGAAAAGATCGAGCCGGCGCAGGACTACAAGCCCCAGCTCGCCCAGCTCGTGCAGGCGCTCGACAATGTTGCGGAGCGGCTGCACGGCGTAGAGCAATCGCCTATTCTCCGGCAGGGTGCGACACACTATGCGGCGCTCCTCGAGCGCAGCGGCGAGGCCCTGATACGCACCGCCGCGCAGCAGCTCGAGCGGCAGGCGTCCGACCTCGAGCGCGCCGGCCGGAACCTCGCCGCTCATACGAAAAGCGCCTACGACCGGAAAAGTCAGGATTTCCGCATATGGATGGCCGGCCTTGTCGGGCTGTTCGTCGGCATATTCCTGATTTTGCTGTTGCCGCGTTTCCTGCCCTTCTCGGCCGACACCCATGTTGCGGCGACCGTCATAGGTCAGGACCGATGGAACGCCGGCGTCACCATGATGCGGGTGGCCGATCCCCGAAGCTGGCGCGGCGTGGCCGATTCCTCGCAGCTCGTGCGCGACAATGCCGAGGCGATCGGGCAATGCGCCGAGGCCGCGCGCACGGCCGGTTCAGATCAGCAATGCACCATCACCGTGAAAGCGCCGGCAGCACCGGCGCAGTAGGGTTGTGGGGGGACACCAGTTATTTCGGGAGGTTTTCTTCCGCCTCAACAGGTCCGGCGGCCATCGCGACGAGGCGCGCCGCGATACGCTTGCGCAGTTGCTCGGGGAGCGGGCGCGACGACAGCGCCTCGTGAATCCACAGCCCATCGGCGGCAAGGCGCGAAATGAACCTGTCCAACTCGGCAGCGTCGTTTCCAATCGGCGCAGGAGGTGCCCAGCGGTCGATGACCTGTTGCCACAGATCGCCAAGCTGCCGATTGTCGGAGCTTTCCAGTATGAGCAGCAGTTCGACCCGCCGGGCAGCTCTTGCGCAGGTGTTGATGTAGGCGGCGTGTCGTTCGGCGTCTGTCGCCCTGTCCGAGGTGTTGCCGGCGCTCGCTTCCAGCTCCTGTTCCCATGAGCGAGTCAGATGCTCATGGGTGGCGAGGATCAGGGCTTCGCGCGACGGGAAATGATACAGAAGGCCGGCGCGTGTCATGCCGGTTTCGAGCGCTACGGCGTCGAGGGTGACGGCGGTGAGGCCGTCACGCTCGATGATGCTCACAATGGCTTCAAGCACTTCGAGGCGCTTGCTGGCTCTCGCCATGTCGGCTTCCTTAGTGTTGTGTGGGATAGGCTGACGATTGCGAGCCGGGACCGTAGCGCCGCAACAGGATGCCGGTGATCAGGGCACCCACGGCCAGAACACCCGCCGCCACGTACATGACGACCGTATAGGCGTGGTCGAATGCGATTCCTGCCGCTTGACGCACGACAACACCATCGGCCCCCGCCTCGTTGGCAAAGACCAGCGCCGACGCCATGCTGTCGCGGGCCGCTTCCGAGGTTCCGGCGGGGAACACGACGTTGACCGTATAGAGGTAGGCCAAAAGACTTCCGAGAATTGTGACAGCGAACAGACTGCCAAACTCGTAGGACACTTCCTCGACCGACGACGCCATGCCGGCGCGATGCACAGGCACATTGCCCACAATAGCCGTTGATGCCACCGACATTGTTGCACCTACGCCGGCACCGGTCAGCGCCAGACCGGCGATCAGCCAGCCAAGGCCATGAGTGATGCCCCATGTCGCAAGCAGGACCGCCAGCGATCCCGCCGCAAGCCCGCCAGCTATAAGGATACGTAGGCCAATACGATGCAGGAATGCACCACCGAGCAGCGCAGTCGGCAATGATCCGAGCGCCGCCGCCGAAACCAGCATCCCGGCTTCCAGCGGCGTGAAGCCCGCAACGAGCTGGAAGCGTTGCGTCGTAGCAAGCTCAACACCGCCGATGGCGAACAGGGAGAACGCGGCCGCTAGAACGCCCGATGTGAACGCGGCATTGCGGAAGATCGAGAAGTCGAGCAGCGGGAACGACAGGCGCAGTTGCCGGCGGACGAACAGCGCTCCGGCGAGGATGGCAACCAGCAGCGAAATAGCGGGGACGGCCCACGACTGCCCGGCATGGGCAGATTCCTTGATCGCGATCACAAAAGCCGACAGCGCCACCAATGCCTGAAACGACGACACCACGTCCCAAGGCTTGGTCGCATCGCCGGCCACCTTCGGCGCAACGATCAGCGCCGAAATGAAGGCAGCGACCACTACCGGCACATTGATGAGGAACACCGACCCCCACCAGAAATGGCCGAGCAGAAAACCGCCGATGATCGGTCCGAGCGCAGCGCCGACGACCGACAACGACCCCCAGATCGCAATGGCGATGTTGCGTTCCCGGTCATCCTCGAAGGTGACGCGGATGAGGGCGAGTGTCGCGGGCATCATCGCCGCCGCGCCGACCGCCAGAAAGGCCCGCGCCCCGATCAGGATTTCCGCTGTAGGCGAATAGGCCGCCACAATCGACGCGACACCGAACAGCACGAGGCCGATGAGGAACATGCGCCGGTGACCGATCCTGTCACCCAGCGTCCCGGTGCCGAGCAGCAGGCCGGCCATGACGAGGGGGTATGCGTTGATGATCCACAACCCTTGCGTTGCCGTCGCGCCAAGCTCGCGCGTCAGGGTAGGCAGGGCCGTGTAGAGGACCGAATTGTCCAGAACGATAAGCAGGAGACCGGCGGCGACGGTCACCAGAAGAACCCAGCGGTTCGAGTGGGCGGCAGGCACGATAGCACCATTCAGTGAGAGTAGCCAAACTTTACAGACAAGTTAGTAAAGTATCAAGCGCCTGCCCGTGAGGAACTTCAGACAATGGCCGACAGCGGGGCTTCGCATTCCGGGGCGCGATCAATTTGTCGCGAAATTCCTGATTTTTGCGACAAAATCGCCGGCGCTGATTTTGCAGGGAAAAATCTGTCGCAAAAATCAGGTGCGAAAGTCAAACTTGTGCGACTGACTTTCGCGACACGTCGCGGCCCGGATTCCGCGCCGCTGCTGTCGTTTTCAGAAGACGGCTGCACTGAACGTCAGAAGCCGACTGCACTATAGCAGCGGAGGGGTTGGATCCATCAGGCAACGACGGGCTGCTGCCGGC
>NZ_JASCON010000138.1:0-5097 GCF_029959585.1 Pseudomonas sp. PS02302 | reverse complement strand
CACGGTACCGCCTGCGACATCGCCGGCCAGGGGCGCGCCAACGTCGGCGCGACCCGTCAGGCCTTCGAGATCGCCTGTCGCCTGGGCGCGTCTCGCCACTGATAGCTACTGGGGCGCTCCAGGCGCTACCTGAATTCGCCGAACCGGCTCGTGGAGCCGGCCGGCCTGACTCATGCTCGAAAAAAGGAAAGTCCGATGAAAATCACCAGCGTCCGCACCCGCGTCTTCGAATGGAAAGGCAAGGTCGTCCCGCCCCAGGCGCACTTCTGTACCAATGCCACCGACATCCTCTATGAACGCGGCGACGCCATGGGCTCGTTTCGCTTCCACGGCTGGCTGGTGGTGGAGATCGAAACCGACAGCGGCCTGGTCGGTCTGGGCAATTGCGCCCTGGCGCCGCGAGTGGCCAAGGAGATCATCGATCTGTACCTGACCCCCATCGTCATGGGCCAGGATCCCTTCGACAACGAATACCTCTGGCAGAAGATGTATCGCCGCACCCACGCCTGGGGCCGCAAGGGCATCGGCATGGCCGCCATCTCCGCCGTCGACCTGGCGCTCTGGGACCTGATGGGCAAGGCGGTGAACAAGCCGGTGTTCAAGCTGCTGGGCGGTCGCACCAAGGAAAAGATTCCCTGCTACGCCTCCAAGCTCTACGCCAACGACAATCTGGATCTGTTCCTGGAAGAGGCCCAGGGCTATCTCAACCAGGGCTTCGACGCCCTCAAGATGAGATTTGGCTACGGTCCCAAGGACGGCCCCGCCGGCATGCGGCGCAATCTCGACCAGGTGCGCGCCCTGCGCGAGCTGGCCGGTCCCGACGTCGACATCATGCTGGAGTGCTACATGGGCTGGACTCTGGAATACGCCCGTCGCATGCTGCCCAAACTGGCCGAATTCGAACCGCGCTGGCTGGAAGAGCCGGTCATCGCCGATGACATCGAAGGCTACGTCGAACTCAAGAAGATGGGCATCCTGCCCATCTCCGGCGGCGAGCACGAATTCACCTCCTACGGCTTCAAGGACCTGCTCGAGCGCCGCGCCGTGGACGTCATCCAATACGACACCAACCGTGTGGGTGGCATCACCGCCGCGCGCAAGATCAATGCCCTGGCCGAAGCCTGGTCGGTGCCGGTCATCCCCCATGCCGGGCAGATGCACAACTACCACCTGACCATGGCCAGCACCGCTTCGCCCATGGCCGAGTTCTTCCCGGTATTCGACGTGGAGGTGGGCAACGAACTCTTCTACTACGTCTTCAAGGGCGAACCCCAGCCGGTCGGTGGCTACCTGCAGCTGGACGATGACACGCCTGGACTGGGCCTGGAGCTGTCCGAAGAGCACCTCAAGGATTTCGACGTGATCGAGTAGCGGGCGGACTGGCTGCCGCCCGGGGGAAGGGCGGCAGCCAGCTGTGGAATCAGACCCCGACTTGCTGGTGTCGCCATTCCTGACTCCGGCCGCCAAAACCATAGGCTGTGGCGCGCGCGTCGATCAGATGCACATAGCAGAGGTGGTGAAGGTCGGGCCTGAGCGTCGCCATGGCTGCCTGGACTTGGTGAAGGAAACGCGCCTTTTCGCCCTTGGTATTCGTCTCGTCGGTGATGCTGATGTCGAGGTGGAAGGCGCTGCCGCCCAGCGTCGCCAACGACTGCCCGCCAAGAAACCAATCCGAGTCAGGAATGTAGTTGAGGGTAGTGGCCATGTCTTCGGGGCGTTTTCCCAAACACTCTTTGATCAGGTCATTGATCAGCAGTACCGCACGTTGACCGAGCGTTTCATCGCGCTCGCCAGAAAGCTGAAGGGTAATGTGGGGCATGGCAGTTCTCCTGGGTTGAAGCCATCACTGTGCAGATCGTCCTTGCAACGGAAAAGCAGGAATATAGAATGGAATCCATCGGTTTTTGGAATGGATGCTCATGTCCGGTTTCGATCTCGAACAGCTTCGCACCCTGGTCACCGCCGTTGACGCCGGTAGCCTATCGGCAGCAGTGCCGCTGCGTTGTCTCTCGCAATCAGCGCTCAGCGAGCAATTGCGCAAACTGGAAGAGCGCGCTGGCCATACCCTGTTGATTCGCAGCAAAAGCGGAGTAAAACCGACGGCCGCAGGGGAGCGATTGCTGGCCCATGCCAGGCCGCTATTGGCAATGGCCGATGCGGCCTGGCGCGATCTCCACGAGATTCCTCTCGAAGGAGAAGCCTGCCTCGGCGTGACCGACTATTTCCGCCCAGTCGATCTGGCGCGCCTGCTGGCACGCCTGCATCAACAGCTGCCGGCGCTGCGTCTGCGTACCCGCATCGGCAGGAGCGACGAACTCGAGCTTGCCCAGCGCCAGGGCGAGCTGGACCTCGCCATCGTCATGAGCCTCGAGGCCGAGCGCAAGACTGCACCCAGGGTGACGATCAGACCCCTGCACCAGGAACCACTGATCTGGGTGAGCGCGTTGGACAGCAATCCGCTGCAGCGAGGGCGACCCTTGCCGCTGGCCCTGTTGCCGGAGGGCTGCTCCCTGCATCGATTGGCGTGCAGCCGCCTGGAGGCCGCAGGCATCCCCTATGTCATCAGCCATATCGCTTCTGGTGTGGCAGGCCTGCAGGCAGCGCTGACGGCAGGCCTCGGCATTGCCTGCCTGAATGCTTCCGCGGTGGCCGGACAGGGGCTGCGGCGGCTCGACCAGGACGCCCTGCCGGCGTTGCCCTCGGCACGCTTTCTGCTCCTGCATGCTCGATACGAGGACCAGTCCATGCAATCGCGACGTCTGCAGGGGTTGAGCGAGGCGATTGCTTCAAGTCTGGGTGGCTAAGGAGAGGGGGGCGATGCGCGTGTCGTCATGGCGGGCATGGCCCCTCACCGTGTGCCGCGCTCGATGGGGGTACGAGACGACGCCACCCGAGCCGATACCTGCTCAGCCCGCCAATATCGCCGCCGCCCCCCGCGGCTGCCGGGTGTACCACAGCACCCGGCTGACCCCGCGGGTCACCGCCACATAGCTCAGACGTAGCGCTTCGTCGGCCATGGCAGCGTCATAGCTTTGCTGAAAATGCCCACTCGCGGCATAGAGGGCATTGCGCAGCGGATGGGGCTGCTGGGGCTGGCCGTCGTCCAGCACAATCGCCACCTCGGCCTGCAGGCCCTTGGCTCGGTGAATGGTGCAGGTCCGCACTCCGGGCTGACGGCCCAGCTGTTCGTTGATGGCCTTCAAGGGCGCGTTCAAACGACTCATCACCATGACCGCACAGCGCTCCGGCCGCTCTCGTTCCGCGGCATAAGTCCGTTGCGCCTCGATCTCGCCCAGCAACGAAGCCAGCTGACGAGCGATATCGAATTGCGGTACGACCCTGACCCCGTGTCCCTGGTCGTCCGCCAGGCGGAACGCCTGGGTTTTCTTCGGTCGCTTGTGGCGGACCTGCGTCAGAATACGTTCACCATCCGCCACGATGTCCGGTGAAGAACGGTAGTTGGTCCCCAGCATCAGCGTATGGCTGGGCGTCTGGCCTGGAAACCAGCGATCAAAGTGGATGAACAGCTCCGGCGAGCTGCCTCGCCAGCCATAGATGGATTGCCAGTCGTCACCGATGGCCATCAGCGAGGGCGCAACTTTTTCCTCGGCGAGCCTGCGCTGTACCTGCTGCAGCCAGAGGGCGATCTGCGGCGAGATGTCCTGGAATTCGTCGATCAGCAAATGGGTGAAGGGCTGCAGGCGGGCAATCAGGGCGCGACTGGGTTTCTTGTCCAGGCGATCCGTCAGCACGGCAAAGGCGGTATTGAAGGTGATCAGCCGTTGTTCCTTCAGCAACTTGCCAAAGTGGCGCCAGAACTGCTGCATGGCCTCCAGAAAGATCCGGTCCCGCGTCGAGCACTCCAGTTGGTTGCTCTTTATAGAGCCGACCCGCAGCCCCAGGGTCTCGGCGAATGAAGCCTGGCCATAGAAGAGGTCGGGCAGCGGTTGTGGTTGGCGTTCGCCATTGAGGACGAAGGGCTGCAAGGGCGGGGCGCCAGGTGGCTCTTCCTCATTGGGCGCCGCCAGTTCCAGCAACAGATGAACCCGACGACGAAAACCGGCGTCCTCGCGGTAGCAATTCTCATAGGCTTGCACCAGGAGCTGCCGTTGACCCTCGTTCAGCGTGGCGCCAGCCAGCATGCCGTTATCCGGCTCATCCTCACCTTTCGATTGAGTGGACAGCTGCTCGAACCACTGCGTCGCCCTCAGCTCTGAGCGCGCCAGCTGCGCCAGGGCCGAGTGAAAGGTTCTTACCAGTTCGCGTGCTGCCTCATCGTTCAGCGGAGCCTCCCAGAAAGCCAGGACGCGCTTGAGCTGCGCGCGCAACTCTTCGCAGGAAGCCTTGGTAAAGGAGATGACGGTCAATTGCTCGCGTGGGATCTCGAGGTGGCACAGCATGAACACCACCCGCAGTACCAGTGTCGTGGTCTTGCCCGAACCGGCACCCGCGAAGATCCGCGTCGCCGGGGCGCGAGCCAGGATCATCTTCCATTGTTCCGGCGACGGTGGCTGGATGATGCCCTGGGCAACGGCCTGCTCGACGCGCATCTTCATCCGCTGCTCCTGAGAGCGCTTCACGGTGAAGGCGGGACCATAGAGGGCGGCGGGGGAGGGGGCAGCCGGGACAGCCAGAGTGCGCTGGACGGTCGATTGCTCCCTTTTTGCACCTTTGCTGGCAGCCTTCGGCTCGGCCTGCCGCTTGGGGGCTTGGGCCGGCTCTGCCTTCTTGCGGCTGCCTGGCTTGGTGTCTCCCTTAATAGGTGGCTCTCCTTTAAGGAAGAGCGTGGTGCGGGGAAACCAATCGCCAAGCGTATTCCTCAGCTGTTGTCGGTAGCGAGCTAGGATGGAAGTCATGCAGTCCTCGAAACATCGTCTGCCCGCATCTTACCTCGCACAGGTGACAGGTCGCTTTCTGTGGGCCTTTTTGGTCCCTGCTGAAACTTTCTTGAAATAACCTGTTGACCTGCTCCGAAACTCCCCTATAATGCGCCCCACTTCCGGCGCAGATGCTGAAGCGGCTTGAAAATCAAGCACTTAGGTCTGAGCCGGGCGAGGGGTCCAGGGATTCTTCGCTGTTTGGTCTTCACCTTCGGGT
>NZ_JASCON010000137.1:0-5365 GCF_029959585.1 Pseudomonas sp. PS02302 | reverse complement strand
CCCGCAGGTGCCCGCCTGGCTCAGAATTCCAGGGGTGCCGGGCGGCCCTGGCGGGCCTGCAGCATGGCCGCCAGGCGGACCGGGCTGTTGGCCGCGCCGTAGCCACTGTAATCCTTGCGCTGGAGGATTTCGAAGAAAAATCGGTCGGCGAAGGACTCGGTGTAGACGTGAAACAGCTCGCCACCCTGGGCGTCACGGTCGTAGAGGACGTTGTAGTAGGCCAGCCGACTGAGGAAGTCGTCGTCGAAATCGAAGCGCGCCCCCAGGTCGTCGTAATAGTTCATCGGGATCTCCAGCAGGGGCACCCCGGCGGCCTTGGCCTGTTCCACCGCCAGAAAGATGTCCTGGCAGGCGAAGGCGATGTGATGCACCCCCGAGCCCCGATAGCTGGACAGCGCCCGGGCGATGGCGGTGTTGCGATTCTCCGAGATGTTCAGCGCCAGGCGCACGCTGCTCTCGCGATTCTTCAGCGCGCGACTCTTGACCAGGCCATAGGGGTCCGGGACCACCACCTCGTCGTCGGCGCTGAAGTCGAACAGGCTCTTGTAGAACAGCACCCAGCTGTCCAGCGCATCGGCCGGCAGGGCGATGGCCACGTGGTCGACATGGGTCAGCCCGAGGCCCCCGCTGGCACCGGCGCTGACATCGAAGTCGGTGTCGTAGAGACTGCGGCCATCCACGCCGCGATCGGCGAGATAGATCAGGCTGCCGTCCGGTGCCCGCACCGCCGGGATTTCCCGCTCGTTGGGGCCGACCAGGCCACGATAGGGCTGCGCCCGGTACTGCTGGGCGCGCTCCAGGGCGGCCTGGCTGTCCGGCACGCGCAGGGCCATGGCGCATAGCGAGGGGCCGTGGGCCTCGAAGAAGTTGTGGCCGAAGGAATAGGGTTCGGCGTTGAGCACCAGGTTGATCTCGCCCTGGCGCAGCAGGGTGACGTTCTTCGAGCGATGCCGGCCGGCCTGGGCGAAGCCCAGCTTGCCCAGCCAGCGCGCCAGTTCGGCGCCATGGCCGTCGTCCACGGCGAATTCGAGGAATTCGGTGCCTTCCAGGCGCGGCGCCGCGGGCGGGGCGAACAGCGGCGCCGCCACCGGGGTCTCCTCGCGCTGCAGCCGCGCGGCGGTCTGCTCTTCCAGGTAGAGCAGGGATCTCAGGCCATCGGCGGCGGTGGCGCGGGTCTGGGCGGCGCGGAAACCGTCGTTGAAGATCTCCAGTGACAGCGGCCCCTGGTAGCCGGTCTGCAGGATGGGCGCGAGGAAACCGGCCAGGTCGAATTCGCCCTGCCCCGGGAAGCAGCGGAAATGCCGACTCCACTCCAGCACGTCCATCTGCAGCAGCGGCGCATCGGCCATCTGCACGAAAAAGATCTTGTCCCCCGGGATCTGCGCGATGGCCGCCGGATCGCCGCCGATGGACAGGGTGTGGAAACTGTCGAGCAGCACGCCGAGATTGGGATGATCGACCGCCTTCACCAGGCGCCAGACCTGCTGCCAGGTGTTGACGTGGCGGCCCCAGGCGAGGGCCTCGTAACCGATGCGCAGTTCGCGCCGGGCGGCGCGCTCGGCCAGCAGTTGCAGGTCGTCGGCAATCAGGCGCTCGTCGCCGAGGCTGTCGGCGGCGGTGTTGCTGCACACCAGGATGAGGTCGGTGCCCAGTTCCTGCATGAGGTCGAACTTGCGCTCGGCGCGGTCGAGATTACGCTGCAGGCGCTCGCGGCGATTGCCCTCGAAGTCGCGGAACGGCTGGAACAGGGTGATGGCCAGCCCCAGGTCCTGGGCGCGCTGGCGGATCTCCCGCGGGCTGGCCCCGGAATACAGCAGGTCGTTCTCGAAGATCTCCACACCGTCGAAACCCGCCGCGGCGATGGCCTCGAGCTTCTCGGTCAGGGTGCCGCTGATGGATACGGTCGCGATGGAACGCTGCATGCCGGTGCTCCTCTGTTGAACGGCCACGCCGCGGGACATGCGGGCGGGTGGCGCGGATTCGTCGGGTCTGGCACCGATTATTCGTGGCACCGCGTGGCCCAACAATGGATTATGTACGAACCGGTTAGTTTCTGTTCGCTGATCGAACATTTGGTCATCCGGCGAATTGACCCGCCCCAGCAGCGCCTCGCACTATGGATCGCAGAGCCCAGCGCTCGTCGCTTCCGCCGCGTCGACCATAACAAGACAAACAAGAGTGTGCGTCCATGCCTCAGCTATCCACGTTATCCTGCGTCCCCCGTCGCGTCTGCAGTCCCACCGCGCTCAGTCGGCGACGGCCAGGCTAGGTCTTCCCGTCCTTTTCATCTTCGGCTCCCGCTGTCCGAGCGAGTTCGTGCGCGGCGCTGAAACCCTCCTGGCCTGACAATAAAATTCCGGAGACAACCATGGCCACTACCGCCTCCCCCACCCCCGGCTCCCAAGCCAAGAAAGCCACCGCGAGCGGCTGGATCGGCTCGGCGCTGGAATACTACGACTTCTTCATCTACGCCCAGGCGGCGGCGCTGATCTTTCCGCAGATCTTCTTCCCCTCCAGCGATCCCAAGATGGCCATCGTCGCCTCCCTCGCCACCTATGGCGTGGGCTATCTGGCGCGGCCGGTCGGCGCCTTCGTGCTCGGTCACTGGGGCGATACCCGCGGCCGCAAGAACGTCCTGCTGCTGTGCATGTTCCTCATGGGCATCGCCACCATGGCCGTGGGCCTGCTGCCCACCTACCACCAGATCGGCATCCTCGCGCCCATCCTGCTGGTGGTACTGCGCCTGATCCAGGGCTTCGCCGTGGCTGGCGAGATCTCCGGAGCCAGTTCCATGGTGCTCGAACACGCGCCCTTCGGCCGACGTGGCTACTATGCGAGCTTTACCCTGCAGGGGGTGCAGGCCGGCCAGGTGATGGCCGCCGCGGTGTTCCTGCCGCTGGCCTACTTCATGCCCGCCGATGCCTTCAACAGCTGGGGCTGGCGCATCCCCTTCCTGCTCAGCGCCTTCGTCCTGCTGGCCGGCTTCATCATCCGCCGGGAAGTCCAGGAGACGCCCGCCTTCGTCAAGGAAGAAGCCAAGACCGGCACCGCCACCGTGGCCAGACGCTCGCCCATCGGCGAAGCCCTGACCACCAGCTGGAAGGCCATGATCCTGGTCGCGCTGATGGCGCTGATGAACGTCATCCCGGTGGTGGCCACCATCTTCGGCGCCGCCTACGCGGTGCAACCGGCCTACGGCATCGGCTTCGACAAGAGCGTCTACCTGTGGATACCGGTGGTGGGCAACATCGTCGCCGTGCTGGTGATCCCCTTGGTCGGCAACCTCTCCGACCGCATCGGCCGCCGGCCGACCATGATCGGTGGCGCCCTGGGTTCGGGTCTGCTGGCCTTCGGTTATCTCTATGCCATCAGCATCCACAACCTGCCGCTGGCCTTCCTCATGTCGCTGCTGATGTGGGGCGTGGTCTACCAGGGCTACAACGCGGTCTTCCCCAGCTTCTACCCGGAGCAGTTCCAGACCCGCTACCGCGTCTCGGCCATGGCCATCGCCCAGAACATCGGCACCATGCTCACCGCCCTGCTGCCGGCCCTGTTCGCCCTGGTCGCCCCGCCCGGCACCGACAACATCTGGCTGGTGGTCGGTAGCCTGGCCTTCGGCGTGACCTGCCTGTCGGCCCTGGCGGCCTACCTGTCGCCGGAAACCTACCGGGTACCGATGAGCGACCTGGGCAAGCCGGGCGCCGTGCAGATGGACAAGCACGCCTATGACACGGCCCGTCAGGACAGCCTCAAGGCCAGCGTCTGACCCCTCGCGAGCCCTCGCCTGGCGAGGGCTCCGCCCTGCTACCTTGGTAGCCTTGCCGTAAGACATACGTTGTCATATAACTACTCGACCGAACGCCTCGGTCGCTGCTTTCCGATAATTCAAATAAGAAAGGAATCCCTCATGTCGCCTGCACCCTCCTAGCCGTCCCGCGCGTCACCGCCCTATCCGCCCTCGTCAGATGCCGCCCCCCCGCGCCGGCAGGGCACCCCTCACCTACAAGAACAAGGAACACCATGAGCACTCGACTCGCTTCCGGCCGGCTCGCCCGTGCCTGCGCCGCCTTCGCCGCTCTCGCCAGCACCACGCCACTGTGGGCCGCGGACGGCTTCATCGAAGGCACCAAGGCCACGCTCAACCTGCGCAATTTCTACTTCAATCGCAACTTCGTCGATCCGGCCTACACCGCGCAGAACAAGGCCGAGGAATGGACCCAGAGCTTCATCTTCGGCCTGACCTCCGGCTACACCCAGGGACCGGTGGGCTTCGGCATCGATGCCCTGGGGCTGTATTCGGTCAAGCTCGACGGTGGCGCCGGCACCTACGGCACCCAGCTGTTGCCGACCCATGCCGGCAACGAACCGGCCAAGGATTTCGGCCGCCTGGCGGTGGCCGCCAAGGCCAAGATCTCCAAGACCGATATCAAGGTGGGCGAGTGGTTCGCCGTGCTGCCGATCCTCAGATCCGACGACGGCCGCTCGCTGCCGCAGACCTTCCAGGGCGCGCAGATCCACTCCACCGAGATCCAGAACCTGGAACTCTGGGGCGGCCAGATGCGCCAGAACAGCCCGCGCAACGACGCCAGCATGGAAGACATGTTCATGCAGGGCCGCGCCAATGCTACCTCCGACCGCTTCAACTTCGTCGGCGGCGAATACAAGTTCAACGAGAAGCGCACCCAGATCGGCCTCTGGTACGCCCAGCTCGAAGACATCTACAACCAGAAGTTCATCAACCTGATCCACTACCAGCCGGTGGGCAGCTGGACCCTGGGCGCCAACCTCGGCTACTTCATCGGCGACGATGACGGCTCGGCCCGCGCCGGTGCCCTGGACAACCGCACTGCCTATGCGCTGCTCTCGGCCAAGCAGGGCGGCGGCACCTTCTATGTCGGCCTGCAACGCGTCAGCGGCGACAGCGCCTGGATGAGGGTCAACGGCACCAGCGGCGGCACCCTGGCCAACGACAGCTACAACTCCAGCTACGACAACGCCCGGGAACGCTCCTGGCAGGTGCGCTACGACCACAACTTCGCCGCCTTCGGCGTGCCGGGTCTGACCCTGATGAACCGCTACCTCAGCGGTGACAACGTGCACACCGGCACCATCACCGACGGCAAGGAATGGGGTCGCGAATCCGAGGTGCAATACGAGGTGCAGAGCGGCCCGCTGAAGAAGCTGCTGATCCGCTGGCGCAACTCAAGCATGAGACGCGACTACAGTGCCAGCGGCTCCTTCGACGAGAACCGCATCATCCTCAACTACCCGATCTCGGTGTTGTAGGAAATGCGGGTGGGGGGGGCCCGCGGGGCGCCGCCCCCGTTGCCCCGGAGGCCACCCCTATAATTGGTTTAAAAAAAAA
>NZ_JASCON010000136.1:0-5437 GCF_029959585.1 Pseudomonas sp. PS02302 | reverse complement strand
CCGCGGAGGGGGGGCAGGGCGCGCCGGGGGGTCAACTACCCGGCGCGCCCTTTTTCATGGCTAGCAGTAGCGATCCACATAGGCCGGCTGCTGCTGCCGACCGGCCAGGCGCCAGTGCTCCTGCAGGGCGGCGTGGACGCTCCTGATGAAGTTGTCGTCCGCCGCGGCCGACTTGCCGACGTAGCCGCCGCCCTTGTTGTAGGTCTTGAAGCGGATGCGCAGGCTGGGATGGCGCTCCTCGAACTGCTCGGGCGTCTCGCCGCCGGGCAGGCGGTCGACATGCACCGCGCCGCTCTCGCAGACCCAGAGGATGTGGTTGTGGTTCTTGTCCTTGAGCCGGCCGAACAGTTGCTTGAGATCGTCCAGGCCGGGGTTGTCGTTCAGGTTCATGAGCGTGTCCTCCGCAGTGGCCGTGATCAATGGAACTGGTTCATGGTGTTGTCCTTGCCGCCCGCCTTGAGCGCGGCCTCGCCGGCAAAGTATTCCTTGTGGTCGTCGCCCATGTCCGAGCCGGCCATGTTCTGGTGCTTGACGCAGGCGATGCCCTGGCGGATCTCCTGGCGCTGCACGCCCTTGACGTAGGCCAGCATGCCTTCCTCGGCGAAGTAGCCCTTGGCCAGGTTGTCGGTGGACAGGGCCGCGGTGTGGTAGGTGGGCAGGGTGATCAGGTGGTGGAAGATGCCCGCTTCCCGCGCCGCATCGCGCTGGAAACTCTGGATCCGCGCATCGGCCAGACGCCCCAGTTCGGTGTCGTCGTAGTCCACGCTCATCAGCTTGGCGCGGTCGTAGGCGGACACGTCCTTGCCCTCGGCCTGCAGGGCGTCGAACACCTGCTGACGGAAACTCAGGGTCCAGTTGAAGGAGGGGCTGTTGTTGTAGACCAGCTTGGCGTTGGGCACGACCTCGCGGATGCGGTCGACCATGGCCTTGATCTGGCCGACGTGGGGCTTCTCGGTCTCGATCCACAGCAGGTCGGCGCCGTTCTGCAGCGAGGTGATGCAGTCCAGCACCACCCGGTCCACGCCGCTGCCGGCACGGAACTGGAACAGGCCGCTGGCCAGACGCTTGGGCCGCAGCAGCTTGCCGTCGCGGCTGATCAGCACCTCGCCGTTGCCCAGCTGGCTGGCATCCACCTCGTCGCAGTCGAGGAAGCTGTTGTACTGGTCGCCCAGGTCGCCCGGCTGCTTGCTCACGGCGATCTGCTTGGTCAGGCCGGCGCCCAGGGAATCGGTGCGGGCGACGATGACGCCCTCGTCCACGCCCAGTTCGAGAAAGGCGTAGCGCACCGCGTTGATCTTGGCCAGGAAGTCCTCGTGGGGCACCGTGACCTTGCCGTCCTGGTGGCCGCACTGCTTCTCGTCGGAGACCTGGTTTTCCAGCTGGATGCAGCAGGCGCCGGCTTCGATCATCTTCTTGGCCAGCAGGTAGGTGGCCTCGGCGTTGCCAAAGCCGGCGTCGATGTCGGCGATGATCGGCACCACGTGGGTCTCGTAGTTGTCGATCTTCGCCTGGATGGCGGCGGCCTTGGCGTTCTCGTCGGCGGCGCGGGCGGCGTCCAGGTCACGGAACAGCATGGCCAGCTCGCGGGCGTCGGCCTGGCGCAGGAAGGTGTAGAGCTCTTCGATCAGCGCCGGCACGCTGGTCTTCTCGTGCATGGACTGATCGGGCAGCGGGCCGAATTCCGAACGCAGCGCGGCGATCATCCAGCCCGACAGGTAGAGGTAGCGACCTTTGGTGCTGCCAAGGTGCTTCTTGATGGCGATCAGCTTCTGCTGCCCGATGAAACCGTGCCAGCAGCCCAGCGACTGGGTGTAGGCGCTGCTGTCGGCGTCGTAGGCGGCCATGTCCTGGCGCATGATGGCCGCGCAGTGGCGGGCGATGTCGAGACCGGTCTTGAAGCGATTCTGCAGGCGCATCCGGGCGGCGTATTCCGGATTGATGGCGCTCCAGTGATTGCCGGCGCTGTTCTTGAGGGCGGCGATGGCCTGAACGTCGTTCTCGTAAGCTGACATGAGTCGATCCTTCTCGATGAGGTTGGCTTGGGTACCAGTCTTTTCCCAACGTCCGGCAGCGGGATGGCGGTTGCCACCCGGATGCCGGTCGCGAAGGCGAAAGGTCAGCCCAGCTGTCGAGTCATGTCGCCGTACGTACCTGCATGGATCCGGACGTCACCTCTGGCGACGCTGCCTCGAGCAGCGCGGCATTTCAGTCGTCTTCTTTTGTAGTGCCTCTTGAGCATCACTACGCAAGACGGCCCGAGGGTCACCCGGAGCCCAGGCGCGACCCGCATGGATAGGGGTTCGCGTCCGGTGCAGCTAGAGATTTGCAGGAGTTCGAGGCGTCGTCAATGGGGTTTTGTAGTGCTTTCGTATAGTCACTACAAAAGTCGTAGACGCGGCCGGGAGCGGGTTTGGGGCGTCTATTGCTGACTCATGGGTCGCTGGCAGGGGCAAAATGGGGGCGCAAGCCACGGCGCTGGCCGTGACCCGGCGGTCACTCGGAAGGTGATCCGCCGCCCACCGGTATCTGCCCCCGGTGGGGAGCAGCTACGGGTGCAGCGGGTGCGACTTACCGGTCAGTGCCGACGAACGGTAAGTCCCTGCGGCCTAGGACGACGTGGCGGCGGTAAGGCCGGTGAGGGTATCGGCGATGTCCTTGGTGCGATGGGAGGTCTGGGCGGTGAGTCGCCCGGATTCGCGCAGGACGGCGAGCAGCTCCTGCAGCGAGCCCACGTCCTCGGCCTGGCCGGCGATATGGGCGCCGACCTCGCTGATGGCGCGGGACAGCTGGTCGATGTCGGCGCCGATCTCGGCGGCGTTCTTGTGGGTGATGGCCGCCAGGTTGCGCACCTCGTCGGCCACCACCGCGAAGCCGCGACCGCTCTCGCCGGCGCGCGCCGCCTCGATGGCCGCGTTGAGCGCCAGCAGGTTGGTCTGGCCGGCGATCTGCTGGATCACCTGGACGATGGACTGGATGCGCAGACTCGACTGGCTCAGTTCGTTGGCGCTGCGCACCACGTCCTCGGCCTGTTCGGTGAGGTGCTGCACGGTGCTGTCGGCCTGGCGGGTGACCTCGCCCTGCTGCAGGATGTTGCCCGCCAGATCGTCCATGCTGCTGTGCAATTCGCCGGAGTAGTGCCGCAACTGCTCGCCGATCTCCTGGCGACTCTGGTGCGCCTGGCGCAACACCTGGCCGAGATCGGCGAGGCCGCCGAACACCGCCTGGATGGAGTCGTCGAGGCCCTGGGCATCCACCACGCCGGTGAAGTTCTGCCGCTTGAATTCGTTGATCTGGTTGACCACCACCTGGCTCAGGCCGGCCAGCTTCTTGATCTGCCGACGCAGGAAGAAGGCCTTGAACTCGCCGTAGTGGGCGGCGAAGTTGTCGACGTAGTCGTCGCGGAAGGGCGCGCCTTCGGGGGTGCGGAAAAAGAACACCGCGGTGAGCGTCTGGTTGAGATTCAAGCCGAGGATCTCGCCAAAGGTGGAGAAGCCCACCACCGGCGTCCGGCCGAACACCTCGCCCATGCGCGGCAGCTCGGCGCCATTGTTGGCGCGGCGCAGGATGCAGTCGTTGAGCACGCCCACCAGCGGGGTGCCACTCTTGCCCTGCAGGAAGCGCGCGAAGTCCTGGCGGGTGGCGTCCACCAGCGAGGTGCGCTTGACCATCACCAGCTCTTCGCCGGGCGCCACGTCGCAGAACAGGTGGATGCGCTCGCGCGCGTAGTCGATGCGGGCGATGGAGCGGACGAACAGCTCCTCGCCCACGCGGATGGCGAAGGAATAATCCGCCAGGCGCTGCTCCAGCTGTTCGGCGCGGCAGCTCAGGGCCTCGCAGAGGGCCGCCACCATGCTCTTGATCTGGCCGCGGCTGTCGACCACCTGGCTGATGTAGCGCTCTTCCAGCGAGGCGGTGAGGACACTGAGGCTGAGCGGCGTGGCGCTGAAATTCTGGCTCTTGAAGACCCCGAAGCGGGTGTTCCTGGCCATCTTCAGAAAGACCAGCTGAGCATGATTTTCATAGGCCTGGCGGCCATCGTGCAGCAGCGTCTGGCGGAAGTCGCCCTTGCCGCCGGCGGAGCCGCCGACGAACAGGCAGGGGAAGCGGCCGGACTCGTACAGTGCCTCCATGAAGAAGGATTCCGAGGCGGACAGGCCGTCGAACAGCACGAAGGCCAGGGTATCGCGGTGATCGATGGGCGTGCGCACCGGCAGGCGCTTGAGCGACTCGGTCAGGCGGGCGAGGCGTTCCTTCATGCTGCGCCGCGGTCCGCCGCGGCGGATGTCCTCGCTGTCCAGCGGGACGTGCACCACCTCGGCCGAGGCGATGACCGAGGCGTCGAAGAATTGCAGCACCAGACGGTCCCAGGCGCCGTCGGCGGCGCAATACAGGCGCTGCTCGCTGCCGCAGAGTTCGCCGGAGGTGGTGCACAGGCTGATGGACGCCGCGGGGAAGCGTCCGGCCAGTTGCCGGGCGATGGCGTCCAGGTCCAGGTGCGGCGAGACGAAGCCGGCGATGTAGGTGGGCTTGAGGGCGACGCCGCCGAGGCGGTCGCCTAATTCGCGAGCGGAGCAGGTCAGGCTGAACACGCCGCTCCCGCCCTGGCGGGCACGCGCGCCGAAGCGTTGCAGAAACCCCATGATTGTTCCTCTTGTCTGGCAGGCTGGGAAAGGGAGCTCACCCAGGCATCGGCGCGTTTGGCGGCGGCTTGATAGGGGTGTGCGTCCAGGCCGCAGGCTCGCGGGCAAGAGGGCTCGGGGGTGGGGGAGTGAAGGGGGCTCTGGCACGAGCCTTGGCGCGCTAAGCGCCGTGCCCGGAGGCGCCCGGGGTCAGGCGACCAGCGGTCATGGCTGGCGCCCGGAGTCGAGCCCGGGCCGCGAGTCCCGGCTGTCGTGCTCGGCCAAGGCTTCGGCCCCGGTCAGCTGGCGGCGCGAGTGCGTGAAGCAGTACCAGGCCGGCTGTTCCTCGATGAAGATCTCGCTGTCCAGCACCCAGTCCGCGCCTTCGAGCAGGCCGACCGGAATGGCGTAGTGCGGCTCGGCCTTGAGGCGGTAGAACAGGTGGGTGCCGCAGTGGCGACAGAAGCCGCGCTCGGCCCAGGCGGACGAGGCATGGACGGTCAGGGCGTCGCCGCCACCGATCACCGGAGGCTGGGCGCATTCCACCGCGAGCAGCGGGCCACCGCCCCAGCGGCGACAGGTCCGGCAATGGCAGGCCGAAACGGCGAGGGTATCGAGGCGACAATCCAGCTGAACAGCGCCGCACAGGCACTGGCCGTGACGTTCCAGGGGCAGGGACAAGGCGCTATCCTCGGGAGGCAGGAAGTCTGCAGGATAGCCGGTTGGAGGCAGTGCGGGGAGGGTGCTCCCGCCGTGAGCGGGAGCACCGGCGCGATCAATCTTCGCGGCTGGTGACTTCCACCAGGTGATAGCCTGTG
>NZ_JASCON010000135.1:0-5567 GCF_029959585.1 Pseudomonas sp. PS02302 | reverse complement strand
CCTTCGGCCTGACCCTGGTCATCCTCGGCGGTCTGTTGCTGCACGGCTGGCAGGCGCGTCGCCGGCTGCAGCGGGCGTTGCGCCAGCGCTGGCGCCGGGAGCGGCGGCCATGAATCCGGTCCGCCGTCGTCGGCTGCTGTGGATCCTGCTGCTGTTGCTGGGCGTAGGGGGCGCGGCGGCGCTGGCCCTCAGCGCCCTGCAGCAGAACATCAACCTCTTCTATACCCCGAGCCAGATCGCCCGGGGCGAGGCGCCGCCCGCCACCCGCATCCGCGCCGGCGGCATGGTGGAGAAGGGCAGCCTGGTGCGCGCCGCGGATTCCCTGGCGGTGAGCTTCGTCATCACCGACTTCCAGCAGGAAGTGCGGGTGAACTATGCCGGCATCCTGCCGGATCTGTTCCGCGAGGGGCAGGGCGTGGTGGCCCTGGGCCGCCTCGACGACCAGGGGCGTCTGGTCGCCGATCAGATCCTCGCCAAGCACGACGAGAGATACATGCCGCCCGAAGTGAGCCAGGCGTTGCGCCAGGCCGGACGACCGCTCGACGGCGCGAGGCCGGCGCCATGATCCCGGAACTCGGGCAACTCTGCCTGCTGCTGGCGCTCGTCATGGCCCTGGTGCAGGGCACCCTGCCACTGCTGGGCGCCTGGCGCGGCCAGGCCGACTGGATGCGCCTGGCGCGCCCGGCCGCCTTCGGCCAATGGCTGTTCCTGGCGCTGGCCTTCGCCGCCCTGACCTGGGCCTTTCTGCACGACGACTTCTCGGTGGCCTATGTGGCGGCCAACTCCAACAGTCGCCTGCCCTGGTACTACAAGGTCAGCGCCACCTGGGGCGCCCACGAAGGGTCCCTGCTGCTGTGGGGGCTGATCCTGGCGGGCTGGAGTCTGGCGGTGGCGTGCTGTTCGCGGTCCTTGCCCCAGGCCCTGCTGGCGCGGGTGCTGGGCATCCTCGGGCTGGTGGCCACGGGATTCCTGACCTTCCTGGTGGCCACCTCCAGTCCCTTCGCGCGCCTGCTGCCGCAATTTCCGCGGGAGGGCAACGACCTCAATCCGCTGCTGCAGGACCCGGGGCTCATCCTGCATCCGCCCATGCTCTACATGGGCTATGTCGGTTTCTCGGTGGCCTTCGCCTTCGCCCTGGCGGCTTTGCTGGAAGGGCGCTTGGACGCCGCCTGGGCGCGCTGGGCACGGCCCTGGACGCTGCTCGCCTGGGCCTTTCTCGGCTGCGGCATCGTGCTGGGGTCCTGGTGGGCCTACTACGAACTGGGCTGGGGCGGCTGGTGGTTCTGGGATCCGGTGGAAAACGCCTCCTTCATGCCCTGGCTGGTGGGCACGGCGCTCCTGCACTCCTTGGCGGTGACCGAGAAGCGTGGTCTGTTCAAGGGCTGGACGGTGCTGCTGGCCATCGCCGCCTTTTCGCTCAGCCTGCTGGGGACCTTTCTGGTGCGCTCGGGGGTGCTGACCTCGGTGCACGCCTTCGCCAGCGATCCCACCCGCGGCGTCTTCATCCTGGCCTTCCTGCTGCTGGTGGTCGGCGGTTCGCTGGCGCTGTTCGCCTGGCGCGCGCCGGCGCTCGGCGGCTCGGCGTCCTTCGGCCTGGCCTCCCGCGAGGCGCTGCTGCTGGTCAACAACCTGATCCTGGTGTCGGCTGCCGCCACGGTCCTGCTCGGTACTCTCTATCCCTTGATCATCGACAGCCTGACCGGGGCCAAGCTGTCGGTGGGGCCGCCGTATTTCAATCTGCTGTTCGTGCCTTTGATGGCGCTGCTGATGCTGTCCCTGGGCGTCGGGGTGCTGGTGCGCTGGAAAAGCAGCCCGGGGCGCTGGCTGGTGCGCCTGCTGGCGCCCGTGCTGCTGGCTTGCGCCGTCCTGGCGGGGCTGGCCGGCTGGTGGCTGGACCAGCCCAGGGCGGCGATCCCGGCGGTGCTGGCGCTGGCGGCCTGGATCCTGCTGACCGCACTGCGCGATGTGCTGGGCAAGGTGGCGGCGCTGGGCTGGCGCCGCGGCCTGCGCAGTCAGCCACGCAGCTATTGGGGGATGCACCTGGCCCACCTGGGGCTGGCGGTGCTGGCCCTGGGCGTGGTGCTGGCCAGTCAACTGGATGTGCAACGCGATCTGCGCCTGGCGCCGGGCGAGCACGTCGAACTCCAGGGCTATCGCTTCGGCTTCGCCGGAACCCAGCATTACGAGGGGCCCAATTTCACCGCCGAGCGCGCCCTGCTGCAGGTCGAGCGCGAGGGGCGGGTGGTCGCCCTGCTGACCCCGGAAAAGCGCCGCTATCTGGCCAGCGGCGCGGTGATGACCGAAGCCGCCATCGACGCCGGCCTGACCCGCGATCTCTATGTGGCCCTCGGCGAGCCGCTGGGGCAGGGCGCCTGGGCCGTGCGCCTGCAGATCAAGCCCTTCGTCCGGCTGATCTGGCTCGGTGGCCTGCTCACCGCCCTGGGTGGCCTGCTGGCCCTGGCCGATCCGCGCTATCGCCGCCGGCGATCCTCTTTCCCTGCCGCTGCCGCGGAGTCCGCCTGATGCGCCGTCGCCTGTTGCTCTGCCTGCCACTGCTGGCCTTCCTGGTGCTGGCCGGCTTGCTCTTTCGCGGACTCTATCGCGATCCCCAGGCCCTGCCGTCGGCGCTGGTCGGCCAGCCGTTTCCGGCGTTCTCGCTGCCGGGCGTACAGGACCAACGACTGTTCACCCGGGAGGATCTGCTCGGCCGCCCGGCGCTGGTCAATGTCTGGGGCACCTGGTGCGTGGCCTGCCGGGAAGAGCATCCGGTGCTCACCCGACTCAAGGCCGAAGGCGTGGTGATCCACGGCATCAACTACAAGGACGACCAGGCCAGCGCCCGCCGCTGGCTGGCGGAATTCCACGATCCCTACCAGCTCGATATCCGTGACGACGAAGGCCGGCTGGGGCTGGACCTGGGTGTCTATGGCGCGCCGGAAACCTTTCTCATCGATGCCCGCGGCGTGGTGCGCTATCGCCATGTCGGGGTGATCGATCAGCGCGTCTGGGACGCCGACCTCGGGCCGCGCTACCGGGCCCTGGTGGCGACGCCATGAAGGTCGGCTGGCTGCTGCTGTTGCTGGCCTGGTCGACCCTGACCCAGGCGGCCATCGACCCCTATGGCTTTCACGACGACGCCGAACGCGCGCGCTTCCAGGCGCTGACCCGCGAACTGCGCTGCCCGAAATGCCAGAACCAGGATCTGGCCGATTCCAATGCGCCCATTGCCGGCGATCTGCGCCGCGAGATCCAGCGCCTGATGGCGGCCGGCCAGGGCGATGACGAGATCATCGCCCACCTGGAGCAGCGCTACGGCGAATTCATCCGCTATCGGCCGCCCTTCGAGGGCCGCACCCTGCTGCTCTGGCTGCTGCCGGGTCTGGGTCTGCTGGGCGGCGCCGGGCTGCTGCTGGTCCTGACGCGGCGGCGCCGCCCGGAGCAGACGCTGAGCGACGCCGAACGCCAGCGACTGGCCGCACTGCAGGCAGAGGAGGAGGAGCCAAGATGCTGACCTTCTGGGGGCTGGCGGGACTGCTGCTGGTCCTGGCGGTGCTGATCCTGTTGGTGCCGCTGCTGCGCGGCGAACGGGCCATGGCGGACCAGCGGGCGGAGCTCAATCGGACGCTTTATCGGGAGCGCCTGGCCGATGCCCGGGCGCGCGCCGCACGCGGGGAGCTGGACGCCCAGGCCCTGGCGCTGGCCGAAGCCGAGGCCGGCCGCAGCCTGCTTGCCGACAGTCCGGCCGAGGATTCTGCGCCGCCGCGCCACGGCCGGCGCCTGGGTATCACGGTCGCCCTGGCCGGTCCGGCCCTGGCCCTGGGGCTCTATCTGCTGCTCGGCGCCTGGCCGGCGTTGCAGCTGAGCCAGCGCCTCGCCGTGGCGCCGGCTTCGCCCCAGGCGCTGCTGGCCGATCTGCAAGCGGCGACGCGACTGCAACCCCAGGCGACCGACAACTGGTATCTGCTGGCACGGGCCTATGCCGGCCTGGGTCGCTACCAGGATGCCGTGGCCGCCTTCGAGCAGGTCATCCAGCGCGATGGCCGGCGCGCGGAAGTCCTCGGGCAACTGGCCCAGGCCCGTTTCTTCGCCGCGGGGCGCCAGCTGGATGCCCGCACCCAGGCCCTGGCCGACGAAGCCCTGGCCGCCAATCCTGACGAGCCCACCACCCTGGGTCTGCTGGGCATGGCCGCCTACGAACGGGGGGGCTACGCCAAGGCGGCAGGTTACTGGCAGCGCCTGGTCGCCGTGCTGCCACCAGGGGATCCCCTGCGCGACACCCTCGCCCAGGGCGTCGCCCGGGCGGAGACGGCGGCGCGGGCCGCCGGTCAGGCGCTGGCCACGCCGGGGCTGGACGTGGAGGTCAGTCTGGCGCCCGCGGTGGCGCAACGGGTGCGGCCCGAGGACAGTGTCTTCGTGCTGGCGCTGGCGGTGGATCAGCCGGGCCCACCACTGGCGGTGCGGCGGCTGCGGGTCGCCGATCTGCCCCGCCGGGTGCGGCTGGATGACCGCGATGCCATGCTGCCCCAGCGCAAGCTGTCCGCTCACCGTCAGATCAGGCCGGTCGTGGTGATCGCCCGGGGCGGCGATCCGCTCAAGGGGGACTGGCGGCATGAGGGACCGCCACTGGAGCTCTCTTCTAGTGCGTTCAGCCTATTGCGCGTGGAAGCCGCTGATGCCATTGCGCCATGATCGGGCGGAATCTTGATATGCGGGGCAGGGAAGGCATGTACACCTATGAAGACGCCGTCGCGGCGACCAGCGAGCTCTGTCGCCAGATCGAGAACGTCCCGGCCCGGCGGCGGGCGGTCCGCGAAGCCTTCTACCAGCGCTTTGGCGACGCCGACAACGACGGCCTGAGCTATGGCGATTCGGAACTGGCCTTTCTCGACTGGGAAATCCAGTCCGGTGTCCTGGATCCGGTGACCGGCAGCGCCTGGTGGCGCAACGTCAATCTGCACTTCATCTACCTGGCCGAGCTGGCCGGCTGCCTGGCGCAGCATGGGCTGCCCGGCGACCAGGCGCCCTATCCCACGCGCTGCTGGCTGACCTTCATCGCCGATCCCACCCCGCGGCACTGGTACCGGGCGCACAATGCCTCCATCCTGGCCGGCTTCGCCCTGCATGAGGCGGATGCGCGCGCGGAGAATGCGGTCGGTCAGCTGTTTCTCAACATCACCCTCTACCGGTTGATGTTCGCCCAGGCGCTGGTGGAAGAGGCGACGCTGTTCGCCGAGCTGGGGGCCTTGCTGGCCGATCCGCGTGGCTTCTCGGTCAAGTTGCTGGTCAGCCTGGCCGAGTTCTATCCGCCGCACTATCCCCTCACCGATGCGGATCGCGAGGTGATCGAGGGGCACGGGCTGGGTATCGAGGAGCTGGGCGTGCGCCTCATGGATGGCTGGATTCGGCTGGAGTTGCCTCGCCTCTACAGCGAGGCCGCGGTCTGGAACCAGGCGCCCGAGCTGCTGGACTACCTGGATGGCACCGCGCCGTGCTATCCGCCCGCGGTGGGGGGGGGGGGGGCGCGGGCGCGCGGGGCCGGGGGGGGGGGGGGGGGGGGGGGGGGCGCC
>NZ_JASCON010000134.1:0-6005 GCF_029959585.1 Pseudomonas sp. PS02302 | reverse complement strand
TGGGGGGGGGGGGGGGGGGGGGGGGCGGCGCGCCCCCGCCCCCCCCCCCCCCCCCCGCCGCAATCGATGGCCAGGTCGGCGCCGGTAATGGAGCGGGCGGCGGGTTGGCACAGGAAAAAGGCCAGCTCGGCGACTTCCTCGGGCTGGATGAAGCGCGCCTGCTCGCCTTGCGGATACTTCTCCAGCAATTCCTGCAGATAGGCGGCGGGATCGCCATCGCCGTAGCGCTCGGCCTGAAAGCTCAGCATGGGCGTCGCCACATCGCCGGGCGAGATGCTGTTGCAACGCACCCCGCTGGGCGCCAGGTCCAGCGCCAGGGCCTTGGTCATCAGGGTCACCGCGCCCTTGCTGGCGCAGTAGACGGCGGCGTTGCGATTGCCCTGGCGGCCGGCATCGCTGCTCAGGTTGACGATGGCGCCGCGGGTGTCGCGCAGCGCGGGAATGGCCGCGGCGCAGAGAAAGAAGCTGGCCTTGAGATTGACGTCCAGCACCAGGTCGAAGTCTTCCTCGCTGAAGGTCTCGGCCGGGCCTTCGCGCCAGACGCCGGCGCAGTTGACCAGGGCGTCGAGCCGGCCGAGGCCGTCCAGGACGCGGGCGACCACCTCCCGGCTCGCGCGGGCCTGGCGCAGGTCGGCGGCGTGCTGGCCGGCAAGGCGCCCATCGGTCTGCAGTGCTGCCAGGGCTGCGCCGTCGAGATCGGTGCCGAAGACCTGCCAGCCCGCCTGCAGGAAATGCTCGCGCACCGCCCCCCCGATGCCACCCAGTACCCCACTGACCAGTACGACCGGCTGCATGTCAGGCCCCCTTGTTTTCGATGCGGCTGTTGCCGCCGTCCACCACCAGGTATTCCCCGGTGATGTAGCTCGCCTCGGGCGAGGCCAGGAAGGCCACCGCCGCGGCGACCTCGGCGGGACGGCCGGCGCGACCCACGGGGACCCGTGTCGCCGCCTGCAATTCTTCCGGCAGGCTGGAGGCGGTTTCGATCCAGCCAGGGGCCACGGCGTTGACCGTGATGCCCTGCCCGGCCACCTCCAGCGCCAGACTCATGTTCATGCCGACCATGGCCGCCTTGGCCGCGCTGTAGGCCGCTGCCTGCGGAATGCCCGCCCGGTTGCCGGTGGCGGAACTGACGTGGACGATGCGGCCATAGCCGCGCGCCTGCATGCCGGGCAAGACGGCACGGGTCAGCAGGAAGGCCGTGGTCAGGTTGCGCGCCAGGGTCAGATTCCAGTCGGCCAGGGTCATCCGCGCCACCTCCACCAGGGGCTCGGGACTGCCCTGCATGGTCATGCCGGCGTTGTTGACCAGGATGTCGATGCGACCCCAACGCGCCTCGGCCCACTGGCAGAAGTCGCCAACGGCGGCCTCCTTGGTGAGATCCAGGGCCTGACCTTCAGCGGTAAAGCCGGCGGCGCGCAATTCCGCCACCCGCTCCGCGATCCGGGCGCTGCTGGCGGTGACGAGCAACCGCGCACCCGCCGCGCCCAGGCGGCGGGCTATCGCCATGCCGATGCCGGCTTCGCTGCCGGCACCGCTGATCAGGGCCACCTGGCCCGCCATCGACTCGCTCATGTCACTGTCTCCGTTGTGGTCTGACTGGACTCTAAGCCTGTCTGGCTGATACAAAAAGACGATCGTTATCAGCAAAATTGACAACCATGGCTTTTACCAGCGAAACGCTTCGGGTCTTCCTCGCCGTGATCGACGAGGGCTCCTTTTCCGCGGCGGCCCGCGTCCTGGGCCGGGTGCCGTCAGCGGTGAACATGGCGATTTCCCAGCTGGAGGCCGAGCTGGACCTGGTGCTGTTCGATCGCGCCACCCGCAAGGCCTTGCCTACCCCCGCCGCGCGCGCACTGGAACCCCAGGCGCGGCAGGTGGCCAGCCAGCTCAATCTGCTCGACGCCCATGCCCTGCAATTGCACGCAGGGCTGGAACGGCGCTTCGTGCTGGTGATGGCGCCGGAGTTGCAGACCGGTGCCTGGAGTCGGCCGCTGGTGACCCTGGCCGAGGAATTTCCGGCGCTGGAAATCGAGATCCGCTCGGCGGCACGCGCCGAGGCGATCCGCCTGCTGCACGATGGCAGCGTCGACCTGGCGCTGATCTTCGAACGACCGGGGATCAACGAGCAGGAAGGTTTCGCCGAGGCCGGCAGCCAGTTGCTCACGGCGGTGGCGGCGCCCGACTACCCCTCGACCCGCACCGGTCGACCTCTGGGCGAAACGCTGATGGCCGATACCCGCCAGATCGTGGTGGCCGGCGGCGACCGCAACGCCTCGGATCCGCAGATCGTGCTGTCGCAGCGGGTCTGGCTCACCGACAGCTATCTGGCGACGCTGGACCTGGTGCAGGCCGGGCTGGGCTGGGCCTATCTGCCTCACCCGCTGGTGCGCCCACTGATCGCCGCCGGACTGCTCGAACAGGTGCAATTCGACAACATGGCCAGCCAGATCCGTCGCTGGATCGACGTCATCTGGATCAAGAACCGCCCCCAGGGCCTGGGTGCTCGGCGCTATCTGCAACTCCTGCGGGAGCAGATCGGCACCAAGCCGGAATAGTAGCCTTAGCGCCCTTCGGTGAGCCGCTGCAGCAGTTGCGCACGTCGCGCCTGGTCCGCGGCTTCCTTGGCCTGGGCCAGTGGCAGCAAGGCTGCGGCCCGCGCGGGCGACAGGATGAACAGGCCGTCGTCATCTCCCAAGGCGAGGTCACCGGGGCAGACGAGCGTCTCGCCGAGCTGGAGTTCGACGTTCAATTCGCCCAGCGCCTCGCCGCCCTGGGTGGTGACGGCGCTGATGCCGCGGTGGAAGACCGGCAGACCGAGCTGGCGAAGCGCCTGGACGTCGGTGATGGCGCCGCTCACCACCACGCCGCCCAAGCCCTTGACCAGGGCCGCCAGGGTGCGCAATTCGCCCCAGCAGGCGCAGTGGGGATCGCCGACGGCTTCGATCACCAGGACGTCGCCTGGGCGACTGGCGATCAGCGCCTCGCGCAACAGGGCGCCGTGGGGCAAGGGAATGCGTGCTGTCACCACCCTGCCCAGCAGGCGCGCACCGGCTACCGCCGGCTTGAGCTCGGGCAGGTAACCCGTACGTCCGAGATGGCCCAGGGTCGAGGCGGAAATCTCGGCGTAGCCAGCGATCAGCGCGGCCGGCAGCTCGCTCAGGTGGCTGGGCATACGGCCTCCCGGGGGCGGATCAGCGGACAGTTGGAGCAGTATTCGGCAGGTGCCGTGGCCTGGTAGTAGAAGCAGCAGGTGCGCCGGAAGCGGACGGGACGTCCCACCGTATTCGCCGTTGCGGGCCGGCGGAATTGCGCCAGCGGATTGGTCTCCAGTCCCAGCTCCGCCGGCGTGGCCGCCAGCAGCCAGGCGAAGTCCTCGGCGCAGCGGGCACGAATGGCCGGATCGTCCAGTTCGGCAAGGCGCCGGTCGTACAGCGAATAGAGCCGCACCGCGGCGTTCTCCCAGAGGATGCGCGGCGAGACGCGGCCAACCTGCGCCAGGGTCTCCCAGAGCGGCCGCAGCAGCTCGCCGAACAGGGTGCGGGCCAGCAACGCCCGGGCAGTGGCATGATCTTCCACGGCAGGCAGCGGCCGGGTATCGCTCAACGGCAGGGCCGATCGCCAGCGCCCCTGGACGTGGCCATCCTCGATCCAGACATTGCCAGGCGTCAGGTCCAGGCGCCGGTCATAGGCCGACAGGGCGTGGAAGGCCACCCCGGTGGTAAGGAAGCCCAGCCGTTTGGTCAGCAGCGACGCCGCGACCCGCCGCGTGGGGGCTTGCATGCGCGCCGCCAGATCGTCGAGCAACTCGGCGCAGCGCGCGGCGTCCAGCCAGGCGGTGACCGGCTGGCTGTGCTGCCCATCGCGCTCTCTGGCTTCGCGCAGGCCGAAGGTTGCGCGCAGCTCGTCCCGTTGGGCACTGTCGAGGGTGGGCCTCAGGCACATGGCGGTACCTCGCGACCGAAGGGGATGCACAGCGGCGTGCCGAAATAGGGATCGGCGATGATCCGGCATTCCAGGGCGAACACCTCGCGCACCAGGGCTTGCGTCAACACCGCCGCGGGAGCGCCCTGGGCGAAGGCACGGCGCTGGTGGACGGCGACCAGGTGATCGGCATAGCGGCAGGCGAGATTGAGGTCGTGCAGCACCATGACGATGGTCTTGCCCTCCTCCCGGTTCAGCTGGCGCAGCAGGTCCAGCACCTCGATCTGGTGCGCCAGGTCCAGGTAGGTGGTGGGTTCGTCCAGCAGCAGGCAATCGGTATCCTGGGCCAGGGTCAGGGCGATCCAGGCGCGCTGGCGCTGACCGCCGGAGAGGTCGTCCACCGGCCGCTCCGCCAGCGCCAGCAGGTCGGTGAGGCGCAGCGCCTTGTCCACCGCCGCGGAATCGTCTGGCGACCATTGGCGCATCCAGTTCTGGTAGGGATAGCGGCCCAGGCTGACCAGCTGCCGCACGCTGATGCCCTCGGGCGCCACCGGGGTCTGCGGCAGGACCGCCAATCGCCGGGCCAGGGCAGCGGTGGACTGCCGGTGGATGTCCTGGCCATCGAGCAGCACCTGGCCCTGGCGTGGTTGCAGCAGCCGGGCGCAGGCCTTGAGCAGGGTGCTCTTGCCGGAGCCGTTGCTGCCAATGAGGACCGAGACGCGACCCGGTGGTAGGTCGAGGTCGAGGGCCTCGATGATGGTCTGGGTGCCGTAGCCGAGGGTCAGGCCGCGGCTGGCCAGGGTTGCCATGAAGCCTCCTTCAGGGGCGTTGCCGGATCAGCAGGTAGAGGAAAAAGGGCGCCCCCAGGGCGGCGACGAAGATGCCGGCCGGCAGATCCAGAGGCAGGAACAGGGTACGACCCAGGAGGTCGGCGAGCATTACCAGCAGCGCTCCCACCAGGGCGGCCAGCAGCGCCTGACCGGCGAACCCACTGGGCAGCAGGCGGCGGGCGATATGGGGCGCGATGAGGCCAACGAAGGCGATGGCGCCCCCCCAGGCGATGGCCACCCCGGCCAGGGCCACGGCCAGCGCCAGCAGGGCCGCGCGTTGCCGCTGCAGGGGCACGCCGAGGCCGCGAGCCAGGTCGTCGTCGAGTTGCGCCAGCACGGCGTGTCGCGCCAGGACCGCCAGTGGCAGCAACAGGGCCAGCCACCACAGCCCCAGGGCGCGCACCTCCGGCCAGCTGGCGCCATAGACGCTGCCGGTCAGCCAGACGTAGGCGGACAGCGTGGTGGTCAGCGGACTGAACACCAGCAGGAAGGTCGTGGCCGCGGCGAGCATGGCCGACACCCCTACCCCCACCAGCACCAGCCGCAACGGCGAGGCGCCGTGATTCCAGGCCAGGCCATAGACCAGCAGCGCCGCCAGGCCCGCACCGAGCATCGCGGCCAGCGGCAGACCATGCGGCCCGAGACTTGCGGCCAGAAACGCCAGATAGCAGACCGCCCCGGCACTGGCGCCACTGGTGATGCCCAGCAGGTCCGGCGAAGCCAGGGGATTGCGCACCTGGCCCTGCAGCAGCAGGCCGGACACCGCCAGGGCGCTGCCGACCAGAGCCGCCAGCAGCGCCCGCGGCAGGCGCAACTGGGTGACGATGAAACCCAGGCCGCCGTGCGCGTCGTCGGCGAAGGCGGCCAGCACCTGGGTGGGCGTCAACCAGACCTTGCCCAGGCAGAGGCACAGCAGCAAGGCCGCTAGGGCCACCAGCGCGGCGACGGCCAGCCGGCCCAGGGTGGCCGGGGCCAGGCGCCGGGAAAAACGGCCGAGCCGCCAGACGATCTCAACGGCCATGGCGGCCTCCCCGGCGCGCGAGATGGATGAAGAACGGCCCGCCGAACAGGGCGGTCATGATGCCCACGGGCACCTCCTGGGGCAGGATCACCACCCGCGCCAGGCTGTCGGCCAGCACCAGCAGCAGGGCCCCGCCCAGGGCGCAACCGGGGATCAGCCAGCGATGCTCGTTTCGCGGGCGGGGCCCCAGCCCCCGCCCCCCAAGACGGCCCCAAAGCCCCCTTCAGACCAGG
>NZ_JASCON010000133.1:0-6659 GCF_029959585.1 Pseudomonas sp. PS02302 | reverse complement strand
TTTTGTGCCATAGCCCCCCCTGCCCCGGGGGGGGGGCGGGGGGGGGGGGGGGGGGGGGGGGGGGGGGGGGGGGCCCCTCACCCTAGCCCTCTCCCGGAGGGAGAGGGGATCTGGAGCTTTGGGTGTGGGGTTGGCCCTCACCCTAGCCCTCTCCCAGGGGGAGAGGGGATGGAGAACGGCCCTCTGCTAGAGAGGGCGGGGTGTCACTGGCAGGCTTCGCACTCGGGATCGTCGAGGCTGCAGGCCTTGGGCACCGGAGCCGGTGCCGCGGCAGGCGCCGCTTCGAACTTCTGCGCCGGGGCGGGGGCCGCGCTGGCCTGGACGCCGGTGATGGGGTCGGCGCTCACGGCATTCAGCTTGCCGGTGTTGATGGTGGACTTCTCGGTGCTGGTGGCAGCCAGGGCACGGAGGTAGTAGGTGGTCTTCAGACCGCGGAACCAGGCCATGCGGTAGGTCACGTCGAGCTTCTTACCCGAGGCGCCGGCGATGTACAGGTTCAGCGACTGGGCCTGGTCGATCCACTTCTGGCGACGGCTGGCGGCCTCGACGATCCACTTGGTCTCCACTTCGAAGGCGGTGGCGTAGAGGTCCTTCAGATCCTGCGGGATGCGCTCGATCTGCTGCACGGAGCCGTCGTAGTACTTGAGGTCGTTGACCATCACCGAGTCCCACAGGCCGCGCGCCTTGAGGTCGCGTACCAGGTAGGGGTTGATGACGGTGAATTCGCCCGAGAGGTTCGACTTCACATAGAGGTTCTGGTAGGTCGGCTCGATCGACTGGGACACGCCGGTGATGTTGGCGATGGTCGCGGTCGGCGCGATGGCCATGATGTTGGAGTTGCGGATGCCCTTCTTGGCACGCTCGCGCAGCGGGGCCCAGTCCAGGGTCTCGGACAGGTCGACCTCGATGTACTTGGCGCCGCGCTCTTCGATCAGGCGCTTCTCGGAGTCGATCGGCAGGATGCCCTGGGACCACAGCGAACCCTGGAAGCTGGAGTAGCTGCCACGCTCTTCGGCCAGGTCACAGGAGGCCTGGATGGCGTAGTAGCTGATCACTTCCATGGAGGTGTCGGCGAACTGCACGGCGGCATCCGAACCGTAGGCGATGTGCTGCAGGTACAGCGCATCCTGGAAGCCCATGATGCCCATGCCGACCGGACGGTGCTTGAGGTTGGAGTTCTCCGCCTGGGGCACCGAGTAGTAGTTGATGTCGATGACGTTGTCGAGCATGCGCACGGCGGTCTTAACGGTACGGGCGACCTTGGCCACGTCCAGCTTGCCGTCGACGATGTGGTTCACCAGGTTCACCGAACCCAGGTTGCACACGGCGATCTCGTCCTTGTTGGTGTTCAGGGTGATCTCGGTGCAGAGGTTGGAGCTGTGCACCACGCCCACGTGCTGCTGCGGGCTGCGCAGGTTGCACGGGTCCTTGAAGGTCAGCCACGGGTGGCCGGTCTCGAACAGCATGGACAGCATCTTGCGCCAGAGATCCTTGGCCTTGATGGTCTTGTGCAGCTTGAGCTTGCCGTACTCGGTCAGGGCTTCGTAGTACTCGTAGCGCTCTTCGAAGGCCTTGCCATAGAGGTCGTGCAGATCGGGCACGTCGGCGGGGGAGAACAGGGTCCAGTTGCCGTCCTCGAAGACGCGCTTCATGAACAGGTCGGGGATCCAGTTGGCGGTGTTCATGTCGTGGGTACGCCGACGGTCGTCACCGGTGTTCTTGCGCAGTTCGAGGAATTCCTCGATGTCCAGGTGCCAGGTTTCCAGGTAGGCGCAGACCGCGCCCTTGCGCTTGCCGCCCTGGTTGACCGCCACGGCGGTGTCGTTGACTACCTTGAGGAAGGGCACGACGCCCTGGCTCTTACCGTTGGTGCCCTTGATGTAGGAGCCCAGGGCACGCACCGGGGTCCAGTCGTTGCCCAGGCCGCCGGCGAACTTGGAGAGCATGGCGTTATCGTGGATGGCGCCATAGATGCCGGACAGGTCGTCGGGCACGGTGGTCAGGTAGCAGCTGGACAGCTGCGGACGCAGGGTGCCGGCGTTGAACAGGGTCGGGGTGGACGCCATGTAGTCGAAGCTGGCCAGCAGGTTGTAGAACTCGATGGCGCGGGCTTCTTTATCTTTCTCCATGTGCGCCAGGCCCATGGCCACGCGCATGAAGAACAGCTGCGGCAGCTCGAAACGGGTGCCGTGGCTGTGCAGGAAGTAGCGGTCGTACAGGGTCTGCAGACCCAGATAGGTGAACTGCTGGTCGCGCTCGTGATCGATGGCGGCGCCCAGGCGCTCCAGGTCGAAGCTGGCCAGTTTCGGGTCCAGCAGCTCCAGCTCCACGCCCTTGGCGACGTAGGCGGGCAGGGCCTTGGCGTAGAGGTCCGCCATCTCGTGGTGGGTGGCGGATTCGGCGACGCCGAGGAAGCTCAGGCCTTCGGCGCGCAGGCTGTCCAGCAGCAGGCGGGCGGTGACGTAAGAGTAGTTCGGCTCGCGCTCGACCAGGGTGCGGGAGGTCATCACCAGGGCGGTGTTGACGTCCTTCTCGGCCACGCCGTCGTACAGGTTCTTCAGCGTCTCCTTCTGGATCAGCTCGCCGTTCACCTCTTCGAGGCCTTCGCAGGCTTCGGTGATGATGGTGTTCAGGCGGCCCATGTCCAGCGGCTGGGTGGTGCCGTCGGCCTTGGTGACGCGGATGCTCGGGTGGGGCTCGGCGATGTCGCTGACCGCGCCCTGCTTGCGCTCCTGGCTGCGGGCTTCACGGTAGATCACGTAGCTGCGGGCGACCTTCTGCTCGCCGGCGCGCATCAGGGCCAGTTCGACCTGGTCCTGGATCTCTTCGATGTGGATGGTGCCACCGGAGGGCATGCGGCGCTTGAAGGTGCTGCTGACCTGGTCGGTGAGCTGCTTGACGGTGGTGTGGATGCGCGAAGAAGCCGCGGCGTTACCGCCTTCCACGGCGAGGAAAGCCTTGCTGATGGCCACGGTGATCTTGTCGTCGGTATAGGGGACGACGGTACCGTTGCGCTTGATGACGCGCAGTTGACCGGGGGCGGTGGCGCCCAGGTCCTGGCTGTCATCTTGCGCCGGGCGGCCCTGCTGGGCTTGCTCGCGGGTCAGGTCGGTGTGCATGCGGAACTCCCTTGATCGGAAAGAGGGGATCGTCGGCAAGCCGGCGATCCGGAAAAGTGTTGGTCTGGGCCTGCGCGACGACTGCCGATCGCGTCCTTACCCCTGAAGATTCCAACGAAAAGCCGTACTGTCGCCGATTCCCGAGGGAATCGGCGTTCGGGGTCAGGGACCCTGGAAATTCATGATTCGGGCAACAGGATAAGCCCTCCTCGCTAGGGAAGACAGTCTTGACAGAGGGGTGTTTCGCCGTCCCGAGTCATACCGACGAACTGCTATATATGGTGGTGTGGGGGTGCAAGGGGCACTAGATGTCGCGTTTATCACGTTTTCGGCTGTGGATAAGACGTGGATAAGCTGTTCGGGACTAGGGGGTATCCTGGGGGTGGTACCTGGCCAGTGCGCGTGAAGGCTGGGCTCAGAGCTCAGTGGTCAAATAACGTACAACACGACGGGTGTGGTGAGACGTAAGCGGCAAGGGATATACCGGTTCGCTATGAGCACCTTCTCCACCATAAGAAAACGTTCGATGCCCGCTGCGACGTTCTGCCCCGGCCGGCGTCCGTGCGCCTGATCGACCAGGGCAGGCTTCCTCTATATAGCGTCACTCAGTGACGAGGCGCGACCAGCGTCAACAGCCGATCTTCTTCGTCCAGGCGGAAGTGACCGCGTAGCGCGGTCCCGGCGGACCAGCGCGGCGACAGCTCGATCAGCAGCCGGAGATCGAAGCTGCCGCCAGGATCCATGGCGAGGATCTCGGCGTCCTGGAAGAAGAACATCTGCCCGACCTGGGGATGCAGCGCCTTGAACAGACTTTCCTTGGCGGAAAAGGCCAGGGTGATGGCAAAGGCCTGCTGCCCTTCGTCCAGCGGCTGCAGGCGTTCCCGTTCGGTCGGGGTGAGGATCTGCTCGGCCAGGCGCAGGGCCTTGTCCGGTTCGAGCAGGGTCTCCACGTCCAGGCCAAGGCCCAGGTAGTCCCCTGCCTTGCCCACCACAGCGGCTGCCCAGCCATGGCTATGGGTGATCGCACCGACCCAGCCGGAAGGCCAGGCGGGCCCACGGTCCGTAGTGCGATGGCCGGGGACGACGGCGGTGCCGCTCAACTGGCGCAGGGCCTCGCGGGCGCAGAGACGACCGGCCAGGTATTCGGCCTGGCGCTTGGCCACGGCGCGGCGGATGTTGTCCGGCGGCAGGGCGCCGAGGCGCAGGGCGTCGCGCTCGAAGCTTACCTGGGCGGGATCGAAGCGGCAGTGCCGCAGGGCCAGGGCGTCGAGCTCGGCAGCCAGCGGCGGCAGCGGCTCGGGCGGCGTGCAGCAGCCGGGCAGGTCGGAGGCGGGCAGGGCAGGCATCTCAGCCGACCACTCGGGGAAGACAGCAACGGATCACGACGGGCTCCGATGAAAAGGCGCGCAAAGAATAGTCGACTACCGACTCCGGCTGGCGGAAAACCGCCTCGGCCCTGGGGGGATTTCCGCCGGTTTCCGTCGGATGGCGGGGTTCCGCCCGCCGCTGGCAACTAGACTTTCGACTGAAAGGTGCATGAAAGCTGGCCCTTTGATTGCGCACCAAGAAGTGGAACGGCGATTGCTTGTATCTCGCCAGATGCTGGTGTCACCGTCGCACGGCCACCGGATCCACAACAAAAAGCTCTCAGGATGAGAGAGCCACTTTCAGCAGTGCCCACTCAGACAGGACGTCAGGCAGTGGCCACAAGGGATCGAGCCATGACAGCAACCGTCGATACAACAACAACTACCACAGCTCCCGCGCCCAAGGTGCCCGTCAAGCAGCCGCTCTACAAGAGTCTCTATTTCCAGGTGATCCTGGCGATCGTCCTGGGCATCCTGCTCGGCCACTTCTATCCCCAGACCGGCGCTGCCATGAAGCCCCTGGGTGACGGTTTCATCAAGCTGATCAAGATGGTCATCGCACCCATCATCTTCTGCACCGTGGTGACCGGTATCGCCGGCATGCAGAACATGAAGGCCGTGGGCAAGACCGGCGGCATGGCGCTGCTGTACTTCGAGATCTTCTCCACCATCGCGTTGCTGATCGGTCTGATCGTGGTCAACATCGTCCAGCCGGGCGCCGGCATGAACGTCGACGTCAGCACCCTGGACACCAAGGGTATCGCGGCCTATGCCGCTGCCGCGGAAAAGCAGACCACCATCGATTTCCTGCTGAACATCATCCCCTCGACGGTCGTCAACGCCTTCGCTACCGGTGAGATCCTGCAGGTCCTGTTCTTCGCCGTGCTGTTCGGCTACGCCCTGCATCGCCTGGGCGAGACCGGTCAACTGGTGTTCAACTTCATCGACCGCATCTCCCACGTCTTCTTCAACATCATCAACGTCATCATGAAGCTTGCCCCCATCGGCGCCTTCGGTGCCATGGCGTTCACCATCGGCAAATACGGCGTCGGCACCCTGGTGCAGCTGGGCTACCTGATGGCCTGCTTCTACATCACCTGCCTGCTGTTCGTGCTGCTGGTGCTGGGCACTGTGGCGCGCCTGCACGGCTTCAGCATCCTCAAGTTCATCAAGTACATCCGTGAAGAACTGCTGATCGTGCTGGGTACCTCGTCCTCCGAGTCCGCCCTGCCGCGCATGCTGACCAAGATGCAGAAGCTGGGCGCCGAGAAGTCGGTGGTTGGCCTGGTGATCCCCACCGGCTACTCTTTCAACCTCGACGGTACCGCCATCTACCTGACCATGGCTGCGGTGTTCATCGCCCAGGCCACCAATACCCAGATGGACATCACCCACCAGATCACCCTGCTGCTGGTGCTGCTGATCTCCTCCAAGGGCGCTGCGGGTGTCACCGGTAGCGGCTTCATCGTGCTGGCCGCCACCCTGTCCGCCGTCGGTCACGTACCGGTCGCCGGTCTGGCGCTGATCCTGGGTATCGACCGCTTCATGTCCGAAGCCCGCGCCCTGACCAACCTGGTCGGCAACGGCGTGGCCTCCATCGTGGTCGCCAAGTGGTGCGGCCAGCTGGACGAGCAGACCCTGAAGACCGAACTCGCTCGCGGCCCGAACGCCGTCGAAGTCGAGGAAGCTCGCCAGACTGCCTGAGCCTGACGCAAGGCCGCTCCTGGAGCGGTCCTGCGGTAACGACCAAACGCCCGTATCGAAAGATACGGGCGTTTTCTTTTGCCCAGGATTCGGTGCGGAGAGGGTAGCGGTGGCGTGCCTGGCTGAGAGTGCCGAGCGGTCAGTCGACGGGGTTCAGGGTGGCGGCCAGGGTTTCACGGCCGCAGCTCCATCACGGGCGGAGTGGCAGCCGGGCTAGGGCGAAGAGCGGCAGGACGTCCTGGGCGGGTCTAGCGAGCGCCCTCTTGCCGAAGGGCTGGCAGGGGGTGAGGGAGTGACCCGCGAGCGTCGGACAGGCGCGTACGACCCGCCAGGCAGCCTGGTCGCAGCCGGGTTGTCGAGGCAGAGGGATAGGGGAGGAACGGGTAGCGGCGGGAGAGGCGAAGCGCGGGGCGGCCGCCCGCGCGTCGGGGGGGGGTCAGCGCCGCCCGGGGGGGGGCTTGCCCCACCC
>NZ_JASCON010000132.1:0-6699 GCF_029959585.1 Pseudomonas sp. PS02302 | reverse complement strand
GGCCACGGTCTGGCCACCGCCTACTACCTGGCCAAGTACCACGGCATCACCAATGTCGCGGTGCTGGAGAAGGCCTACCTGGGCGGCGGCAATACCGCGCGCAACACCGCGGTGATCCGCTCCAACTACCTCACCAGCGAGGGGGTGAAGTTCTATAGCGAGTCGGTGCGGCTGTTCAAGGAGCTGTCCAACGAATTCGACTTCAACATCATGTATTCCGAGCGCGGCCAGCTGACCCTGGCGCACACCGACGCTACGGTGCGCGCCTTCCGCCAGCGCGCCGAGGTCAACAAGCACTTCGGCGGACGCACCGAACTGATCGACCGCCAGCAGATCCGCGAACTGGTGCCCTGCCTCAACCTCGATCCCGGTCACCTGCCGGTGCTGGCCGGGCTGTGGCACATCGATGGCGGCACCGCCCGTCACGACGCCGTGGCCTGGGGCTACGCCAAGCAGGCGGCCAAGCGCGGCGTGGAGATCCACCAGTTGACCGAGGTGCAGGACTTCGTGGTGGAGAACAATAGAATCACCGCCCTCAAGACCAACCGCGGCACCGTGCGCTGCGGCTGCGCGGTACAGGCGGTGGCCGGTACCAGTTCGCTGCTGATGAACAAGCTGGGCATCCGCGCGCCGCTGCACACCTATCCCTTGCAGGCCATGGTCACCCAGCCATTCAAGCCCTTCCTCGACCCCCTGGTGAGTTCCAGCGCCCTGCACTGCTACGTGCAGCAGACCAGCCGCGGCGAGATCGTCTTTGGCGGCGGCTCGGACCCCTATCCGCTGTACCACACCCGCTCGACCCTGGAGCTCAAGGAAAGCCTGCTGGCCCACGCCATCGAGATGTTTCCCTTCATGGCCAACGCCAAGCTGATGCGCCAATGGGCCGGGATGACCGACATGACCCCGGACTACAGCCCGCTGATGGGGCTTTCACCCATCGATGGCTACTACCTGGACGCCGGCTGGGGCACCTGGGGCTTCAAAGCCACGCCCATCTGCGGCAAGACCATGGCCGAACTGGTGGCCAGCGGCGGGCGGGTGCCCGAGCTCATCGCCCCCTTCGGTCTCGACCGGTTCAGCCGCTTTCAGCAGGTCAACGAGATGGGCGCCACCGCGGCCAGTCATTAGTTCTGTACGAAAAGTCGCCGAGCGAAGGTCAGGCGAGGCGGAAAACGCTGAGGAAGCGGAGTTTACGAGCGGTAAATGAGCATTCCGAAGCGTTTTCCAACGACGCATCACCGATGCGCAGGCAGTTTTCGTACAGAACCTAAAGGAGCAGTCATGAAGATTCTTACCTGCCCGCTCAACGGGCCGCGCAACATCAGCGAATTCACCTACGGCGGCGAACTCAAGGCCATGCCCGATCCCCGCGCCTGCAGCACCGCCGAATGGGCCGACTACGTGTTCAACTGCGAGAATCGCCGCGGCGTGGTCACCGAATGGTGGCTGCACAATGCCTCCAGCTACTGGTTCCTGGCCGAACGCCACACCGGCACCGACGAGGTGCTGCGCACCTTCGATCCCCGCGAGCTGTTCACCCGGCGTGTCGACTTCACCGTTGCGGAGGTGCGCCCATGACCCGCCTGCCGGCCCCCATGGGGCTGCTGATCGATCGCAACCGTCCGCTCGCCTTCAGTTTCGAAGGCCAGACCTGTCAGGGCTATGCCGGCGATACCCTGGCCAGCGCCCTGCTCGGCGAGGGTCGCTGGCTGCTGTCGCGTTCCTTCAAGTACCACCGACCCCGCGGGCCCCTGACCCTGGCTGGCCAGGACGCCAACACCCTGGTGCAGTTGCCGGACGAACCCAATGTGCTGGCGGATGAACTGCCGCTGCGCGAAGGTTTGAGCGCCACGGCGCAGAACGTCAGCGGCAGCCTTGAGCGCGACCGCAACGCCCTGCTCGGCACCTTCTCCAGGTTCATGCCGGTGGGTTTCTACTACCGGGCCTTCTACAAGCCCAGGGGCATGTGGAAACGCTGGGAGCCGCTGATCCGCAAGAAGGCCGGCCTCGGCGTGCTCGACCTGACCTTCGTCCCCACCTACCACGACAAGGCCTATCTGTTCTGCGACGTGGCGGTGATCGGCGCCGGTCCCGCTGGCCTCAGCGCAGCGCTGGCCGCCGCCCAAGGGGGCGCCGAGGTGCTGCTCGTCGAACAGCAGCCGCTGCTTGGCGGCGCCCTGGCCTGGAGCCGCTTCGGCCTGGAGGCGGGTCGGGGCGAAGGGCTGCGCGAGGAGCTGGTGGCCGCGGTGCGCGCCGAGCCACGCATCCGGGTGCTGGAGTCCGCCGTGTGCAACGGCTGGTTCGCCGATCACTATCTGCCGGTCATCCAGGGCAACCGGATGTTCAAGGTCAGGGCGCGGCAGACCGTCCTCGCCAGTGGCGCCTTCGACCAGCCGGTGATCTTCCGCAACAACGACCTGCCCGGCATCCTGCTGACCAGTGCCGCCCAGCGCCTGATGCGGCTCTATGGTGTGCGACCGGGCCGGCGCGCCGTGGTCCTGGCCGGCAACGACGACGGCTATCTGGCGGCCCTCGACCTGCAGGAGCAGGGGGTCACCGTCGCCGCGCTGCTCGATCTGCGCGCGGCGCCGCGGGATGCCCAGTTGCAGCATGCGGTAAGCGCACGCGGCATTCCCGTACACCTGGGCCATACGGTGTACGAGGCCCACGCCGACGCCGCTGGCCGCCAGCTGGCGCGGGTCGATGTCCGTCCCATCGTCGGCCAGGGCCAGGTCGGCCGCGTGGGCCTGACCCTGGATTGCGACCTGCTGTGCATGTCCGCCGGCTACATGCCGGTCTACCAGCTGGCCTGCCAGGCCGGCGGCACCCTGGGCTACGTCGACGACCAGGCCGCCTTCAGCCTCGGCAACCTGCCGCGGGGCCTGCACCTGGCCGGCTCGGTCAATGGCCGCCATGCGCTGGAGCGGGTGCTGGCTGACGGTCGCGCCGCCGCGGCCCGCGCCCTGGCCGAACTGGATCTCGCCCCGCTCGCCATCGAGCAGACCCAGGCCGACGACCATCAGGTCAACTTTCCCTGGCCAATGTTCGCCCACCCCCAGGGCAAGGAGTTCGTCGACTTCGACGAGGATCTGCAGATCGCCGACATCATCAATGCGACCCGCCACGGCTATCGCGACGTCCAGTTGGTCAAGCGCTTCTCCACCGTCGGCATGGGCCCCTCCCAGGGTCGCCATTCGGCGCTGCCCACCGCGCGCCTGGTGGCTGCCGCCACCGCACGCAGCGTCAGCGATACCGGGGTGACCACCGCCCGGCCGCCCTTCACCGCGGAAAAGCTCGCCCACGTCGCCGGGCGTGCCTTCGATCCCTATCGGCGCACGGCCATGCACAGGCGCCACCTGGAACTGGGGGCCAGCCTGATGCCGGCGGGTGTCTGGCAACGGCCGGCCTTCTACGGCCCGGCCAGCGAACGCCAGCGTTGCATCCAGGCCGAGGTCCGCCAGGTCCGCGAGGGCGTGGGCCTGATCGACGTCTCCACCCTGGGCGGCCTCGAGGTGCGCGGCCCCGATGCCGCCGAGTTGCTGGAACGGGTCTACACCTTTGGCTTTCGCAAGCTACCGGTGGGGCGTACCCGCTACGCCCTGATGACCGCCGAAGACGGCGTGGTGATCGACGACGGCGTGGCCGCGCGCCTGGGCGAGCAGCACTTCTACGTCTCGGCGACCACCAGCGGCGTCGATCGCGTCTACCGCAGCCTGCTCAAATGGAACGCCCAGTGGCGGCTGGACGTGGACATCGCCAACGTCAGCGCCGCCTTTGCCGCCGTGAACCTGGCCGGTCCGCGCTCCCGGGAGGTACTGCGCGAGCTGTGCCCCGAACTGGACCTGACGCCCGAGGCCTTCCCCTACCTCGCCGTGCGCGAGGGCCGGGTCGCCGGGATTCCCGCGCGGCTGTTGCGGGTCGGTTTCGTCGGCGAACTGGGCTATGAAATCCATGTGCCCGCGCGCTTCGGCGAGTGCCTCTGGGATGCCCTGATGGCAGCAGGGGCCCGCTTCGGCATCCGCCCCTTCGGCGTCGAGGCCCAGCGCCTGCTGCGGCTGGAGAAGGGCCATGTGATCATCGGCCAGGACACCGACGGCATGACCCACCCCGCCGAAATCGACATGGGCTGGGCCATCGGTCGCCAGAAGCCCTTCTTCGTCGGCCAGAAGTCCATCGAGATCCTCGAAAGCCAGCCGCTACGGCGCAAGCTGGTGGGCTTCACCCTGCCGGCAACCGCCAGCCAGCCGCTGGAAGGCCACCTGGTACTGCGCGGCGACGACATCGCGGGCAACGTCACTTCCTGCGAATTCTCCCCCACCCTGGGCTGCATCCTCGGCCTGGCCTATGCCGCCCCCGATCAGGCCGAGCCCGGCATGTCCCTGCCGATCCGCGTCGAAGGAGGCGAGATCGTCCAGGCCACGGTGACACGCCTGCCCTTCTACGATCCCCAAGCCCAACGCCAGGAGGTGGGAGCATGACGCTGAATCCCATGGAGTTCGACGAACGCAGCCCGCTGGTCGAATTGCAGCGCGATACACCCGTACTGCAGCATCAGGGACGGATCTTTGCCGAGCGTCTGAGTGCAGGCGACGAAGCGGCGCTGCTCCGCCGCGGTGGCCTGGCCGACCTGAGCAATCTGCCGCGCTTCGGCCTGCGCGGCCCGACCGCCGGCGACCAGCTGCGGGCCCAGGGCTATGTCCTCCCGGAGCGGCCCAACCAGGCGCTGCGCCAGGCGACCGGGGAATGGCTGCTGCGGCTGTCGCCGAGCGAATACCTGCTGCTCGGCGCCCTGGGCGACGGCGGGGCCCGGGTCGCCGCCCTGGAAGCGACTGCCGCCGAACTCGGCCCCGGCTGCTACCCGCTGCCGCGCCAGGACTCCCACTCCTGGCTGATCCTCACCGGGTCCCAGCTGCCCGCGCTGTTCGCCAAGCTGTGTGGCGTGGACCTGGGCAAGCCCTTCGCGGTCGGCCAGGTGGTGCAGACCTCGGTAGCCAGACTCAATGCCATCCTGCTCAATGCCGGCGACGGTACTCTGCCGCATGTCCACCTGCTCTGCGACCGCGCCAGCGCCCACTACCTCTGGCACGTGCTGCTCGATGCGCTGGAAGAGTTCGACGGCGGTGCGCTGGGGGTCGCGGTGCTGCTCAAGGCGGACATCCCATGACCGTTGTCGAAGCGACGGCGGTCGAGGCGGACGGCGACTATCGGGTGCCTGCCCTGCTGCGTGGCCTGAGGTTCCTGGAACTGTTCGACGCGAAGCGACGCCTGCTGACCCTGCAGGAGATCGCCGAGGGTCTCGGCGGCTCGACCTCGTCGGTCTACCGCATCGTCATGACCCTCACCGAGCTGGGCTATCTGGAGCGTCAGTCCAGGACCGGATACGGCCTGGGCATCAAGGTGGTCAGCCAGGGCTTCGCCTACCTGGCCAGCCGCGACCTGGTGGATATCGCGCAGCCCCACCTGGAACGGCTGCGCGACGTCACCTCGCTGTCCTGCCATCTGGGCGTCCGCGATCGTACCGAGGTGGTCTATCTCTACCGCGCCATGGCCAGCCAGCGGCTGACGGTGAACGTCCCGGTGGGCACCCGGCTACCCTGCACCCGTACCGCCCTGGGCCGAGTGCTGCTCAGCGGCCTCGACGCCGAGGCCCTGAGCGCCCTCTACCAGTACGAGCGGCTCGACGACCAGCCACCGCCCGCGCCCCGTACCCTGCCGGAGCTGTTGCGCCTGGTCGAGCAAGACCGCCGTCAGGGTTGGGTCCTGCACCGCTCCGACTACTCCACCGCCATCGCCACCGGCATCCGCGATCATCGCGACCAACTGGTGGCGGCGTTCAACGTCTCCGGCCCCGATGCCGTGATGGATGCGGCCGCGACGCGGGAATGGGTCGGCGCCCTGCTGGCCAAGACCGCCGCGCGGATTGCCACCGAGCTGGGACACCGCCCCCACGCGGACGCCCGACGTTCCGACTAGGCCGCCGAGACGTTCTGGTATACCGTAAGACCAGAATAATCAGAGCAGTGACCAGGTCGAGGTCAGCATGAGCCCTTCCCCACGTTTCTGCTGCCAGTGCGGCAGCGCCGAATTGCGTCGTGGCCAGCCCGCGGGCGATAGCCATGAACGGTTGCTGTGCAGCGCCTGCGGCCATGTGCTCTATGACAATCCGCGGGTGATCGCCGGGTGCCTGGTGGAGCATCAGGGCCGCTATCTGCTCTGTCGCCGGGCCATCGAGCCGCGGTTTGGCTACTGGACCCTGCCCGCGGGCTTCATGGAGAACAGCGAGAGCGGCGAGCAGGCGGCCTTGCGCGAAACCTGGGAAGAAAGCGGGGTGCGGGCGCGAATATTGGCACCCTATTCCATCTTCAACGCCACGACGGTCAACCAGGTATATCTGATCTTTCGCGCCGAATTGATCGAGATCGCCGACGACGCCGGCGTCGAGACCCTGGAGCGCCGTTTCTTCGCACCGGACGAGCTGCCCTGGGCCGAACTGGCCTACCCCTCGATCCAGCAGATCCTGGAGCGCCGTCTGCACGAGCAGGCGCAGGGTCAGCATGGCCTCTATTTCGGTACCGCCGAGGCCGGGCAGTTGCATCCATTGGGTTGATGGCGCCGGGAGCCGTTGGGCTTCGACGGTGAAGCCGCCTCAACCCAACCTACGGGGGCTGGTAGGTTGGGTTGAGCACCGCGAAGCCCAAC
>NZ_JASCON010000131.1:0-7148 GCF_029959585.1 Pseudomonas sp. PS02302 | reverse complement strand
GCTCAACCCAACCTACCTGAGCCTCGCAGTTTGGGTTGAGCGCAGCGAAGCCCAACGATCCCGCCATGCGCCCGCTCATCACGCGCGCCATCCCGCCCGCAGGCGTTCGCGTACTGCGCGAGAGGCCGCGCGATTGGCGCCGTCCAGCCGCAGTTTGAGATCGGTGGCGCCGCTGGCGAGCACATCAGCCTGGGCCTCGGCCAGGGCCTGGCGTACCTGCTGCAGATCTGCGGTCGAGGGCTGGTCGGGCTTGGTCACCTCCAGCTGGCGCCAGAGCAGGCCCAGGGAGGCATAGCTGTCCAGGTCGTAGGCCATGGGCGGGATGTCCGCCGCCAGGCGTTCCAGCTCCTCGACACTGCGCAGGGTGACCCGCGCAGCCGAGGCCTTGCCCATGGCATGCACCTGCACCTGGGGATCGCGCAGGGCCAGCAGGCGATTGGCCTGGTAGCCATGGGCGAGAAAGCCGCCGGACATGGCCTTGCCCACCAGCAGGCCCAGTACCGGATGCCCTGCCAGGCGCGCCTCGGCGTAGGCCCCGGCGGCCCCGGCCAGGGCCTGGTGGATGCCATAGGCTTCCTCGCGGCGACCATAGGCCTGGCTGGGCACGTCCACCAGGGCGATCAGGGTGCGTTTCACCGCGGCGTCACGATCCTCGGCGATGGCCTGCTGAATGGCTCGGGCCAGGCCCCAGCCCTCCAGCAGACCCACCTCACCCTGGCGGGCGCGGGGAAAGGGATTCTCGCCATCCGCTACCACCGCCAGCCAGCGCGCGGGGCGTCCGGCCAGTTCGAGGTCGGCGACGCGCAGGGAGGCGGGCAGGCCGCCGACGGCCTCGCCCTGTCCGGCCAGCGCCTGGAACCAGGTCAGACCGCGTTGCGAAGGCTGGGTGCTCATGGCTGGTCTCCGGCATAGAGGTGGCGGACCGCGGCGGCGTCCGCCTGGGGACGGGTGTCGAGATCGGCGAGGCGCGTCAGGTAGTGATCGGCCCGCTGGCTGCGCAGGGGAGCGGAAACGCCCTGGGTGAAGCCCTGGCGAATGGCGGCGGTCACGGCGGCGCTGTCGTCGGCGACGAAGACGTCGGCCAGGCCCGTGGCGAGCCGCTGCTCGCCGCCGGTCAGGCTCCAGATGAAGGGGCGGTCGCGGGAATCGTATTCCTCGATGCCGGCTTCCTGCTCGATCACCTGGGGCCCGTTGAGTCCCAGGCGGGCCTCGCGGGTGACGATCAGCTGGCTGCACAGACCCGCGGCGATGGACATGCCGCCAAAGCAGCCGACGCTGCCGGCGATGACGCCGATGACCGGCTGGTGCGCGCGCAAGGCGACGATGCCCGCCTGGATCTCGGCGATGGCGGCCAACCCCAGGTTGGCCTCCTGCAGGCGCACACCGCCGGTTTCCAGCAGCAATACGGCGCGGGTCGGGGTGCCGGCGAGATTGTCTTCCAGCGCCAGCTCCAGGGCGCCGGCGATCTTGGCGCCGCCCACTTCGCCCATGCTGCCGCCCTGGAAGGCGCCTTCGATGGCGCAGACCACCGCCGGCTGTCCGTCGATCAGCCCCTTGGCCACCACCACGCCGTCATCGGCCTGGCAGACGATGCCCTGCTTGGGCAGCCACGGCGACATCAGCCGTTCGAAGGGACCGACCAGCTCGCGAAAGCTGCCGGCATCGAGCACCACACGGGCCCGCTCGCGGGCGCCGAGTTCGACGAAGCTGCGGCTGTGCAGCAGCTCCTGGACATCGGGATGGGTGACTTCAGCCATGGGTGCTGTCCTCCAGGTCGAGGGTTTCCAGACCCTGCTCCAGGCGCAGGCGCACCACGCCCGGGGTGGCGCCGAAGTCGTGGATGTCCAGGGTCAGGGCCGGCAGGTCCTCACGGGCGGCGAACAGCCGGTCGAAGAGGGCACGCCAGCGCGGTTCGCTGCCGTTGACCGAGGTGGTCACCTTGAGGGTGAAGTCGGCGTTGGCGGGTTCGAGCAGGACTTCCAGGTCCCCCGAGCCGACGCAGCCCACCAGGGTACGGCCCTGGCGGCGCTGGCTGGCCGGATAGCGGCAGGTGAAGTGTTCCATCAGAGGTCTCCAGGGAGCCGGGGCTCCAGGCGATCGACGAGAAGGGTGGCGGCCAGCAGATCGGCGGCGCCGCCGGGAGAGGCGTTGGCGGCCAGCAACTGGCGGTCCAGGATCAGCAGCTGGCGCCGCCCGGCGAGACTGGCGCAGCCCCCGGCATGCAGCACGGCGCGGGCGCCCTGCTGCATGGTGGTGAGGGCCGCCGGACCGCCCCGGTGCAGCACGCAGGTATCGTCCAGCGCGGTCATGATGGCCAGCAGCGCATCCAGGCGAGCGTTCTGTTCGCCCGCACCGGCCTGGCGGCTGGCGCGCAACTGCGGCAGACCGCGCTGGTGGATGGCGGGAAAGCCCGCGGCGGCCTCGGCCCGGGCGCCGCCGACGCCATAGCGCTGGGCGACGCGCTGGCCATGGCTGGGCGCCGCCTGGGGTGCGTCCGGATCGGGCAGGCTGGCCAGGCGCCCGGCCGCCAGGCACAGCGCCTGGGCGGAAGCCGGACGCTCATGCACGGTCGCCGTCACCAGCAGCCCCAGCGCCCAGATGGCGCCGCGGTGCGTGTTGACCCCGTGGGTGACCTGCAGCATGGCGGCTTCGCCGTCACGCCCCAGCTGGCCGATCAGGCGGCGTAGTTCGGCGGCGGGCAGCCCCCGCTCGGCGACTTCGGCCATGGCCTGGAAACAGGGCTGCAGGGCCTGGGCCGAGGTCAGCATCAGGCCAAGGCTGAGGTCACTGTGGGCGCCCTGGCCGCGGCGATCCACCAGGGCCGGCTTGGGCGAGAGTTCGGCTTCGTCCACCAGGGCGGATACGGCCAATTCGGCCAGGCGCTGGGCGGGCGATGAAGTACGGCGGGCGAGGGCGCGCATCACCAGCTCCTGAACTTGGCCGGGGGTTGATAGAGGCCGCCGGACCATTCCACCAGTTCGCCGATACTCTTGGCCGCGAGCAGCTCGCGACTGGCATCGGTGCGGCGGATGCCGAGGTCCTCGGGCAGGGCCACCAGGCCTTCCTGGCGCAGGCGGCGGGCCTCGGCCGGATCGCTGCGCAGGCCGATGGCGGTGACCCCGGCCACGGCGGCGATCATCGCCCGGCGCTCTTCCAGGGAGCGGGCGCGGTAGAGATAGGCGATGCCTTCCTCGGTGAGCAGGTGGGTGACGTCGTCGCCATAGACCATGATGGGCGCCAGCGGCATGCCGCTCTTGCGCGCCACCTCCACCGCATCCAGGGTGTCGACGAAGGTGGGTTTGCCGCCTTCCTGGAAGGTCTCGACCATCTGCACCACCAGCTTCCTGCCGCGTTCGAGCAGGGCCGGTGCGCCGTCGCCGGTCTGCTGCCGCATGTCCAGCCAGGCCGGGGTGGGGTGACGCCGACCGTGCGGATCATGGCCCATGTTCGGCGCGCCACCGAAGCCGGCCAGGCGCCCCCGCGTCACGGTGGAGGAATGGCCGTCGCCATCCACCTGCAGGGTGGCGCCGATGAAGAGGTCCACGGCGTACTGGCCGGCCAGCTGGCAGAGCAGGCGGTTGGAGCGGAGCGAGCCATCGCGACCGGTGAAGAAGACGTCCGGGCGCTGGGCGATATAGCCCTCCATGCCCAGTTCGGTGCCAAAGCAGTGCACGCTTTCCACCCAGCCGCTCTCGATGGCCGGGATCAGCGTGGGGTGGGGATTGAGGGTCCAGTGCCGGCAGATCTTGCCCTTGAGGCCCAGGCGCTCGCCGTAGGTGGGCAGGATCAGTTCGATGGCCGCGGTGTTGAAGCCGATGCCATGGTTGAGCGACTGCACCTGGTGGCGTTCGTAGATGCCGCGGATCGCCATCATCGCCATCAGCACGTGCACCGGCTTGATGTGGCGCGGGTCGCGGGTGAACAGCGGCTCGATATAGAAGGGCCGATCGGCCACCACCACGAAATCCACCCAGTCCGCCGGGATGTCGACTCGCGGCAGTTCGGACACGTCGTCCACCAGCTGGTTGACCTGGACGATGACGATGCCGTCGCTGAAGGCTGCCGGCTCGATCAGCGCCGGGCTGTCCTCGGTGCTGGGGCCGGTGTAGATGTTGCCGGCGCGATCGGCCATGAAGCCGGCGCTGAGTACTACCTTGGGAATCAGGTCCACCAGCAGCCGGGCATAGAGTTCGATGTAGGTGTGGATGGCGCCGACTTCCAGCAGGCCGTCCTCAAGCAGCTGGCTGATCCTCAGGCTCTGGGTGCCGGCAAAGGAGAAGTCCAGCTTGCGGGCGATGCCGCGCTCGAACAGGTCCAGGTGCTCGGCGCGACCGACGCTGGGCATGATCATGTGCAGGTCGTGCAGCCGGGCCGGATCGACCTGGGCGAGGCTGCGGGAGAGGAAGTCGGCCTGCTTCTGGTTGTTGCCTTCCAGCACCACCCGGTCGCCCGGGGCCAGCAGCTGTTCCAGGGCCGCGACGATGGAGGCGGTGGGCAGCACCTTGCCATCGGCCAGCGTGGCCACCCGGTCCAGGCGCTGCTGCTTGTCGCTGCGGCGCCTGGCGATCCGAGCCGGTGGGGAGGATGTCGTTGTCATTGGGGTCTCCACGTATCACCTGTCGTGGAGTCACCCTAGACCTCGCCTCCCTGGCATTCAATGAACCTGAGGACGGAATCGTTACGCTGAAGTTAACGATTTCGTGGGCCTCAGGGGCCTGCGCCAGGCTCAGGTCTTGTCGACCGGGGTAGAGACCGTGGTGGTCCTGGAGAACCAGCTGGTGGGGGTCACGTCGACATTGGCGTTGTCGAATCTCAGGCTGTTCTGCACCTGCTTGAGCGTGAGGTTCGCCTGCCAGTATTGCTCGTGGCCCAGCTCCTGGTTGGCCCGATGCACCAGGTCCAGGGTTTCCTGGGCCGGCAGCACTGCGGTCGAGTAGTCGACGTCGACGCCGGCCACCTTGAGGATCGCGCCAGCGCCCTGGGTGTCGCCCTGCTGGATCTTGGCGTTGGCCTGGGCCACGGCCTGATTCTTGGCCGGGCTGGCGACATAGTCGTCACGCAGCGCCATACCGCTCCAGATCGGCAGCCAGGCCGTGGCCTTGGCGTCCTGCGCGGAGACCTGCATGAGCTTGCCGTCCTGACCCCGCAGGTCCCCGGCCGACTTGAGATAGGCGGTCTTGTCGGTCTGGGCCGTCTGCAGGGCGCTCTCGGCGGCACCCAGCTGCTGCTTGGCCTGATCGACGTGACCTTCGAAGAGATCCTGGCGCGCGGCGATCACGTCCCTGAAGGCCGATTGGCCCTGCTGGGAAATCGCCGGCAGGGTGGCGACCTGCTGGGTGGCGACAGCGGGCCGGGTGTCGGCCAGGGCGGCGGTGGAAAACACCGAGGCGATGCTCAGGACAAGGAGGCTTTTGGCGATACGACGATTGAGGTTCATGTGCTTCTCCCGGAGACGAAAGTGACTGGAACCGCGGGGTATCGGGCAGGGCTGCGAGATACCTTGGGGTTAGTGTCGATCCGGTGAGCTTAACGATCACTTAGCAGGCTATCGGTAGGTGTAATCCGATGTGTCGGACGCTGAAACGGAAACAGCGCCCGCCCCGGAGATTCCGGAGCGGGCGCTGCTGGCGGGCGGAAGCGGCTCAGCGCACCAGGCAGGGCTTCTTGTTATCGAAGGTCCAGTTGGGCGAGAGGAATTGCATGGCCATGGCGTCGTCCCGCGCGCCCAGGCCCTTGGTCTTGTACAGCTCGTGGGCGCGGGCGAGGGCGTCCAGATCCAGCTCCACGCCCAGGCCACCCTGCTGCGGCACCGCGACCAGGCCGCCCTTGATCTCCAGCGGCTGGCGGGTGAGGCGTTGACCATCCTGCCAGATCCAGTGGGTGTCGATGGCGGTGATCTTGCCCGGCGCCGCGGCGGCGACATGGGTGAACATGGCCAGGGAGATGTCGAAGTGGTTGTTGGAGTGCGAACCCCAGGTCAGGCCCCAGTCGTTGCACATCTGCGCCACCCGCACCGAGCCCTGCATGGTCCAGAAGTGCGGATCGGCCAGGGGGATGTCGACCGATTGCAGCTGGATGGCGTGGCCCATCTGGCGCCAGTCGGTGGCGATCATGTTGGTGGCGGTGGGCAGGCCGGTGGCGCGACGGAATTCGGCCATGACTTCACGACCGGAGTAGCCGTTCTCGGCGCCACAGGGGTCTTCGGCATAGGCCAGCACCTGGTGCTGGTCGCGGCACAGGCGGATGGCTTCCTTGAGCGACCAGGCGCCATTGGGGTCCAGGGTCACGCGCGCCTCGGGAAAGCGCTCGGCCAGGGCGGTGACGGCTTCGATCTCGGCATCGCCGCTGAGCACGCCGCCCTTGAGCTTGAAGTCCTTGAAGCCGTAGCGGTCGTAGGCAGCTTCGGCCAGGCGCACCACGGTCTCGGGGCTCAGTGCCTCTTCGTTGCGCACGCGGAACCAGGCGTCGTCGCTCTCGGCTTCGCTGCGGTAGTCCAGGGGGGTCTTGTTGCGGTCGCCGACATAGAACAGGTAGCCGAGCATCTCCACGGCATCGCGCTGCTGGCCTTCGCCGAGCAGGGCGGCTACCGGTACTTCCAGGTGCTGGCCGAGCAGGTCGAGCAGGGCGGCTTCGATGGCGGTCACCGCGTGGATGGTGACGCGCAGGTCGAAGGTCTGCAGGCCGCGGCCGCTGGCATCACGCCCGGCGAAGGCCTGGCGGACCTGGCCGAGGATGCGCTGGTACTGGCCCAGCGGCTGGCCGATCAGGAACTGGCGGGCGTCTTCCAGCGTCTGGCGGATGGTCTCGCCGCCGGGCACCTCGCCGACGCCGGTGCGACCGGCGTTGTCCTTGAGGATCAGCACGTTGCGGGTGAAGTAGGGACCGTGCGCGCCGCTGAGGTTGAGCAGCATGCTGTCCTGGCCGGCTACGGGCACGACTTCCAGCGAGGTGACCACCGGGGTGCCGGTGTGCAGGGCGGGGGTGGCGTTGAATTGCGTCATGGTCGGGCTCCTTGGCGATCAGCGAGAGGTTTCAGTGGCGAGCGGGGCTTCGGCGGGCGGCGTGGGCACGCCGCGCAACTCGACACGCTTGATCTCGCCGACGACGAACAGGTAACTGATGGCGGCCACCAGGGCGTTGGCACCGAC
>NZ_JASCON010000130.1:0-7609 GCF_029959585.1 Pseudomonas sp. PS02302 | reverse complement strand
GGCCGAAGCCTGGGGCCTTCACCGTCCGTACCGAGAGCTTCTTGCCCCGGGCCGTCTTGTGCGATTGGCTGTCGCGCTCGGTGTAGATGTCCTTGAGCACGCCGTGGTCGCGCATGAACGACATGGCCGCAGGGGCCATTACCCCCGGCGGTACCGATCTTGCCGATTATTGCGAGGATGATGTCCTTGGCGGTGACCCCGAACGGCAATTGGCCATCGACGGAAACCAGCATGTTTTTCATCTTCTTGGCGATCAGGCACTGGGTCGCCAGCACATGCTCGACCTCGGAGGTGCCGATACCGTGTGCCAGCGCCCCGAAGGCGCCGTGGGTAGCGGTGTGGGAATCGCCGCAGACCACGGTCATGCCCGGCAGGGTAGCGCCCTGTTCCGGAGCGATGACATGAACGATCCCGTGGCGAACGTCATTCATCTTGAATTCGGTGATGCCGTACTGATCGCAGTTGTCGTCGAGGGTCTGCACTTGCAGGCGCGAAACCGGATCGGCAATGGCGGCGATCCCGCCCTTGCGCTCTGACGTAGTCGGCACGTTGTGGTCCGGGGTCGCGATGTTGGCATCGACACGCCAGGGCGTGCGGCCGCTCAGACGCAAGCCTTCGAAGGCTTGGGGCGAGGTGACTTCGTGAATGATGTGGCGATCGATGTAGAGCAGCGCCGAGCCGTCGTCGCGCTGCTTCACCAGATGCGAATCCCAGAGTTTGTCGTAAAGCGTTCGGCTAACCATCGCATTATCCTGCCTTGAGTTTTTATATGCCAGGAAACTGGCGCTTGGATCGAATAGAGCAACTACAGCGTGTTTTTCATCAACAGGTACTGAACACAACCTTTCAGCAGAGCAGACGCCTGCATGAGGCTGCGTAATAAAGGGCGGTCAGATCTTTATTAATGTTTGAGCGCCCGACTTGTAACATCGGGTAGTTGGACAAGAGGCTCGCTCGCAGACGTCGCCGATCTGGCGGTCTCGGATCGCGCAGCATCACGAGTTTCTTCCAAGTCTTCGCCATCAAGCGCTCTATTCATCTTGGCAGTGTCCAGAGCGCCTACCCATTTGGCGATGGCCATCGTTCCGACCCCATTGCCGATCGTATTGGTAATGCCCCGCGCCTCGGACATGAAGCGATCCACACCCAACAGCAACACCATACCGGCCACCGGGATGGTATCGAGCGACGCCAGGGTCGCCGTGAGGATGATGAAGCCTGCCCCGGCCACGCCCGCGGACCCCTTGGAGGTGAACATGAGAACGGTCAGCACGATCAGCTGATCGGTCAAGGTCAGCGGGGTATTGGTCGCCTGGGCGATGAAGATGGCGGCAATGGTGTAGTAGATGGCTTGCCCATCAGGATTGAAGGTCAGGCCTGAGGGAATGACGAGTCCTGCCACCGGCTTGGATACCCCGGCCTTCTCCATTTTCGAGATCATCTGTGGCAACACCGATTCGGATGAGCAGGTCCCCAGCACGGTGAACAGTTCTTCCTTGATGTACTTCAGGAACTTCCACAGGCTGAAACCACTGTATCGGCAGATCGGACCCAGTACGAAAATCACGAACACCGCGCAGGTCAGATAGACGCAAGCCACCAGCTTGCCCAACGAAAACAGCGAGCCGAAGCCGTATTTGCCGATGGTGAAGGCGATCGCGCCGAAGGCTCCGATAGGCGCCAGGCGCATTATCATGCTGACGATCCGAAACATGCCTTGCGTCAGGCTATCGAGCGTGTCCACGAAGAGTTTCGCCCGGGGCCCGGCATTGGCCAGGGCTACCCCAAGCAAGACCGAAAATAGAAGAATCTGCAGCACGTTGCCCTTCGCGAAGGCATCGACGATGGTGTTGGGAATGATGCCCATCAGGAAGTCCATGGCCGACGTATGCTTGGCGGCCGTGGCGTAGCTGCTGAGACTTGAAGTATCCAGGGTAGTGACGTCGACATTCATTCCACTGCCGGGCCTCAATACATTGGCGACCACCAGGCCGACGACAAGCGCCAGGGTGGAAACCACTTCGAAATAGATCAGGGCGCGGAAGCCGACCCGTCCCAGTTCTTTCATGTTTTCCATGCCGGCGATGCCGGTGACTACCGTCAGGAAGATGACCGGCGCCAGCAGCATCTTGATGAGCTTGATGAAGGCATCACCCAGGGGTTTCAGCGCCGCTCCTGTTTCAGGAAACAGCACGCCGACGAGAGAGCCGGCTATTACCGCGATCAACACCTGGACGTAGAGTTTTCCGAGCGCTTTTTTCATTGTTAACCCCTGAATTTTTATTTTTGTCAGGAGACATCGGGTAATCGGCTTGCGACCGATCGCGCGATGTCTGAGTTGTTATCTGGCGTGATTGAAGACGGTCAGCGATCAATCAGTACCCGCGCGCATATTTCCTCTATCGAAGTTGCCGGCCCCGGTGCAAGCCGCTTTCAATAGGGTGAAGTTCAACGTCGAACGTCTTCGGCAGTCGTTACTGGTCTTGGATCCCAATGTCTGGCTCAGTCCAATACACTCGGCTGAAACTGCGGGAGTTCTGATAGCGCTTTGAACTGGCTCAACTAAGCCACTGGCGCGGGAGGGTTGATCGCAGGCTGTTCAGCAGAGTGTGGGAGGAGTATATGTAGTGATCGCTACCCTGTGAGTGCTTCAAAATCACTACTTAATTAACTTTGAGTTACCAATGAGCCAGACCCTCGATCTCGCTTTTTTCCATCTGCTTGCCGAGAAAGGCAGCCTGGCAGCGACCGCCCGGGAACTGGGGGTGACCCCTCCGGCGGTGAGCAAGCGGCTGAGTGCCCTCGAAGCCCGCCTGGGCATTCGCCTGGTCACCCGGACAACCCGGTCCATGAGCCTGACGGCCGAGGGGGAGATGTACTTCAACCACGCCGAGCGCATCCTCACGCAGATCAATGAGGTGGAGCAGCTGGTCAGCAGCTGCCGCGCGACCCCCAAGGGCCTGATACGAGTCAATGCGACCCTGGGTTTTGGCCGACGCTATATCGGCCCGGCGCTCGCTGCCTTTCATACGCGCTATCCCGAGGTCAAGGTGCAGCTGGAGATCAGCGATCATCCTCTGGATCTGGCTACCCATGGTTTCGATCTGGCCATTCGCATCGGCAACCTCCCCGACGCGGCTTTCCATGCCCGCAAGATCGCCTCCAATCGCCGACTGCTATGCGCCTCCCCCCTCTATCTGGAAAAGCATGGCAGCCCCTCCCGGCTCACGGACCTGCAAGACCACAGCTGCATTTTCCTGCGCCAGAACGAAGCGACCTACGGCGTCTGGAATTTCAACAACGGCGGGCGCACGCAAAATATCAAGATCCACGGTGCCCTGAGCTGCAACGACGGGGAAGTGGCCTTGAACTGGGCCCTGGAAGGCTATGGGATTCTGCAGCGTTCCGAATGGGATATCGCCCGCTATGTACGCAGCGGTCGCCTGCGGGTGGTGTTGGAAGACCAGACCGAGCAGGCGGATATCTATGCGGTTTATCCGCAACAACTGCACCTCTCGGCCAGGGTGCGCAGCCTGATCGACTTTCTGGTCGAGCGCTTTTCCAATATCAACGCCATGGGTGAGGACACCGGCGACTCCGACGCCTGAGCGCTGGGCGATCGCTGCCCACGGGCGGGGAGGTTGACGCGTTTTGAGGGGGGGGAAGAGCCGTTCTTTCGGGATCTGTATGTTTTCGCGCCGTCGCGAACAGTCCCTGGAAGGATGACAGGATTGTAATGCGCGGCTCATCCTGGCGTTGCCCGCGCACCCCTAGAGTGGCGCTCATACCCACGCTGCACTCTAGAAGGAGAAACACCATGACGTTCCTCAACACTGCCCTGTTTGCCGCCACCCTCGCCGTTGCGGGCCTCGGCTATGCCGCAGACGGCAGCGAGCGTTCGATCTCGCACAACGAAGACTTTCGCGATAGTCAGGCGGCGCTCCAGCAGCACCGGGAGATGCACGAAACGCTGGCGAAGGAAGAGCGTCAGTCTCGGCAAGGAGCCGTCGAGGCCACTAACTAGGGCCGCAAGGTCGCTCGTCGCCACGGATGGCACGAATCGGCGAAGATGGACGTAACTCGCCAGCTCACGTCGAGGCGACCTGCAGCCGCCTCAGCTTGGCAACATCCTTGTCGCCAGCCTGCGCCCGGTATCCGCTGACGGTATCAGGCGACGGACATGCGCCCAGGCGCCGAACATCGCGGCGCCGACGTGAATGCCCCTGGACTTCAGACGTTCGTCATCGAGGTGCCGCTGCAGGGTATCTATACCCACCTCCTCGGGCGCCTCCACGCCGAGCGCCACAATGCCTGGAAGACAGGCCTTGAAGATGCTTCCAAGGGCATAGGCCTTATCAGGGGGCTGCACCCAGGCGGCGCGAACCGCTTCCACGTTCAGACCCGCGTTGGTGAGACTGCCGTGGAGATTGACGCCTATCTGCAGAGCCAAGCCCTCACGAGTGATCATCTGCTGGATCCAGCCTGGAGCTTTCCGATGCAGTTCGAAACCTTCCAGGCTGGCAGGCGTCAGCGTACTGTCCTGCTCCAGAAAGATCATCAACCTGTCGGGTTGGAGTCGCTCTGCAAAGGCGGTTGCTGCAGCTATGGTATCGGGCTGATACCTCAGTACTCGACGCACACGATGGCGTCGAAGGTGCCCAAGGATTCAGGCATGTCCGCGATGCTGCTTCGTAGAAGCATGGCGGTCTAGGCAGTGCCAATTGCACGGCCCGTGCGGCGGCGAGCGCATCGTCGTCGTGATCCTTGCCGGCAGCTTCACCCAGTTCACCGACAAGCTCGCTCAGCAGGAGCGTGACATCGCCAGATCCACAGCCGACCTCCAAATCCCACATGCCCTCGGTAATTCCCGCACTCCCTGGGGTTCGTCTGATCCAGGGAGGAGGGCAGCGGTTCTGGTCAGCGTGTCTCGAGTGCGGGATGTTTCGCCGACGCCAGCCGGAAGCCGCATCCGGGTCGGTCAGCAGCATGTCGAATGCCACCCCGCAGGGGTATTGCCGGGAGTATCAAAGCCCGGCGCTGAGTTTATTGATCAGCTCCTCACACGCGGAATCGTCGAATCTGTCCGTTGAGTTCTACCGCCAACTGAGAGAGCTGCTGACTCGCCGCGCGAGTCTGCTCAGCTCCCGCGGCAGTCTGCACCGACAGATCACGAATACGCGCCAGGTTAAGATCCACTTCGCGGGCCACCTGAGCCTGTTCCTCTGCACCGCTGGCAATCATCAGGTTCCGCTCATCAATGCCCGACACCGATTGCGCGATGGTCTCCAAGGCTGAGTTCGCCGCCTGCGCCTGTTCCCGCGTCTGCCGTGCCTGGTCGGCGCTGGTCAGCAAAGCATCTACCGTCTGGCCGGTGCCCTGTTGGATGCTGCCAATCATCTTTTCGATCTCGCGTGTGCTGTCACCCGTGCGTTGGGCCAGGCCCCTTACCTCATCCGCCACAACTGCAAAGCCACGGCCGGCATCGCCTGCTCGGGCGGCCTCGATTGCGGCATTGAGTGCCAGCAGATTGGTCTGCTCGGCTACCGAACGGATGACGTCGAGGACCTGGCTGATGTCGCGGGTCTGTTCGGCCAGTGCCTTGGCACGATCGCCGGCGCCCATGACGTTCTCGGTCAACGTCTCGATGGCAATCAGCGTTTTGCCCAGCTGTTGCTGACCATGGCGGGCTGTATCAGCGGCTTTGCGTGATTCGGTCGAGGTTGAAGTGGCGTTGCCGGCGACTTGCTCGACAGCCTGGCTCATTTCGGTCACCGCGGTGGCGGCCGTCTCGATTTCGCCATTCTGCTGCTGCAGGCCAGTGGCGCTTTCCTGCATGACCGCGGTCATTTCTTCGGCGGCCGAGGCAAGCTGATTGGCCGAGTGCCCCAGGTGGCTCAGGGTGTCGCGTAGATTGGTCTGCATCTGCTGCATGGCGCGCAGTAGTTGGGCGGCCTCATCCTGGTCGCGGGTGTCCAGGGTCTGGGTCAGATCGCCGCTGGCGATGGCACTGGCAGCGCTCACGGCGGTATCGATTGGCCGAGTAATGCTCACGGTCAGGCGCCAGGCCAGCAACAGGGTAAGGCCCAGCGCGAGGCCGATCGCCAACCAGGTCACTGCTTTCGACTGGCCATAGGTAGCACTGGCGTGTTCGGAGGCTGCGTTGATGTCATCCTGATTGAACTTGCGCAGGGCTTCGGTGCTTGCGTTCATCTTGCTTCCTAGCTGGGCCAGGACCGTCTGCACCATAGTGCGGGCTTCGTCCATTCTGCCGGTGCCCACCAACTCGGCCAGCTGGTTGACACTATCTAGATAGCCCCGATAGGCCTGGCGCAGACTATCGAAGGCCTGACGCTCCGGATCGGAGCCAATCGAGGCTTCATAGCGGTTGAATGCCGCCAGTATGGCGTTGTGATGGGATTCGAGCTGCTTGCGCGCATCGACGACAGTGGACGCGTCCGGGAAGGCTATCAGGCGCAACACTTCTGCTCGGGTAAAAGCCAACAGCAGGGCCAGGTTGTCAGCCTCGATCACACTCGGGACGCTGTCCGTTTCGATCTCCAGACTTTGATCCCTCATTTGCGACATCTGCGTGATACCGAAAATGCCCACTCCAGCGACCAAGGCGGCTAGAAATCCAAAGCACAGCAAGCTGCGGCTGGCAATTCCCAAAGAGCGTAATGTCATGTCTTAGGTCCGGTTAGTGGTTGGTGAGCGGGATGCAGGTAACGGCACCGGGTGGCAATCCAGTCAGCTAGTCACGCTCAAACCGCCGCGCTGCGCTGCTGGATTTCCTGATGCAGGATGCGATCGTTCTCGGAGTAGTCCACCGGGCAGTCGATGACGTGGACGCCAGGGGTGTCCAGGCACTGCCGCACCAACGGCGCGAAGGCGGCCGCGCTTTCCACGCGATGGCCATGGGCGCCGTAGCTTTCGGCGTAGCGGACGAAGTCCGGATTGCCGTAGTCCAGGCCGAAGTCCTCGAAGCCCATCTGCGCCTGCTTCCAGCGGATCATGCCGTAGCCGTCGTCGCGCAGGATGATGACCACCAGGTTCATCTTCAGGCGTACCGCGGTTTCCAGTTCCTGGCTGTTCATCATGAAGCCGCCGTCGCCGCAGACCGCGACGATGGGGGTGCCGGGATGGACCAGACGCGCGGCCATGGCCGACGGCAGGCCGGCGCCCATGGTGGCCAGGGCGTTGTCCAGCAGCACCGTGTTGGGCATGTAGGCCTTGTAGTTGCGGGCGAACCAGATCTTGTAGATGCCGTTGTCCAGGGCGACGATGCCGTCGGACGGCAGTACGTTGCGCAGATCGGCCACCAGGCGCTGCGGATAGACCGGGAAGCGGTCATCGGTGGCGCCTTCGGCAACATGGGCCTCGTTGGCTTCGCGGATGTGCAGCAGACGGTCGAAGTTCCAGGTGGGCTGGACTTCGATGCGCTCCTTGATTTCCCAGATGGCGTTGGCGATGTCGCCGACCACCTCGACCTGGGGGAAGTACACCGGATCGACTTCGGCGGAGCGGAAGTTGATGTGGATGACCTCGGTGCCGCCACGGGTCATGAAGAACGGCGGCTTCTCGATCACATCGTGGCCGATGTTGACGATGA
>NZ_JASCON010000012.1:0-80661 GCF_029959585.1 Pseudomonas sp. PS02302 | reverse complement strand
ATGCGGGCCTCCAGAGGCTTTGCCAATGGAGGCCCGCATGACGCCGGGGTTCAGCGCCCGCGACGAGGGGTCAGGCCAGCCACTCCCGCAACAGCGACGTGGTCCGTTCCGGCAGCTCCAGTGGCGGCAGGTGGCCGCAGTCGTCCAGCACCACCAGACGCGAGCCCTGGATGCCGGCCGCCATGAGTTCGGCTTCGGCGGGCGGGGTGAGTTGATCCTGGGCGCCGACCACGATGAGGGTGGGCACCTGGACCTGGGCCAGGGTCGGCCGCGAGTCGGGGCGGTCGATGATCGACTGCTGCTGGCGCAGGAAGGCCTCCTTGCCCACCGCCTTGCCCATGGCCAGCACGGTATCGGCCACCGGCGTGCCCAGGCGAGAGGCATGGATCAGGCGTGGCAGCAGTTGCGGACTGATGCCGAGAAAGCGACCGCGCTCGGCCAGGTCGAGCATGGCGCGACGCTGGGTGGCACGCTCGGGGGTATCCGGGCTGGCCATGGTGTCGAACAGCGCCAGTCGCACTACCCGCTCCGGCGCCTGGCGCAAGATCTCGAAGGCCACATAGCCGCCCATGGACAGGGCACCCAGGACGAAGCGCGGCGGCGCCTCGGCCAGGACCCGGCGGGCCAGCGCGGCGATGCCAACCTCGCGAGTGAGGTCGGGGATGGACACTGGGCAGGTGTCGGCCAGGTCGGCAGCCTGGGTGGCCCAGAGGCGCTGGTCACAGAGCAGGCCGGGAAGCAGGATCAGGGGTAGCGCGTCGGTAGCTGTCATCACTAAGAACTTGAGAGACACTGCGGAAAACGCGCAGTGTAGCGCGGATCACCAGCGAACCCGGCGGGCTTCGCGGGTTCCAAGGGACATTGCCAAGGATCTGGAAACATCCATGCGTACTGAAGGCTTCTTCGACTGGCTCGGCGCGGCGCTCGGCCAAGTCATCCGTTTCATCATCGACCTGTTCGGCTCGGTCCTCGGCGGCATCGCCGATGCCGTGCACGACTTCCTCCATGGCATGGCGCGCTCCATCGGCATGGACGACTCCTATATCAGCTTCGTGGTCCTGGCCATCGGCCTGTTGCTGCTCTACGCCGCGGTACGGGCCTTCATGGCCCGCTCGATAGTGGGCGGCGTCATCTGGCTGGTCCTGGGCCTGATGGTGATGGGCTGGCTGATTCGCGGCTGACTGGTGGCCAGGCCGGCGGCCTGGCACAGTAGGGCTCTCGCTCGGCACGGATGCCGTCATGACCTTACCCCTTTCTCGCGCGCTGAAACGCCACTGGCGACGCTTGCGCCCCGGAACCGGTTGCGCGCTCTGCGCCGCCTGGCTTCCGCCCGGACTGCCACTGTGCGAAGGCTGCGACAGCGAACTGCCCTGGCTCGGGCCACACTGCCAATGCTGCGCCCTGCCCTTGCCGGTGGACGGGCTACTCTGCGGCAGCTGTCTGGTCAGGCCGCCGGCCTTCGACCAGGTACTGGCGCCCTGGCGCTATGCCTTTCCGGTCGACACCCTGATCAACAGATTCAAGCACCGCGACCAGGGCAGTCTCGGTCGCCTGGCCGGCGCGCTGCTGGCGCGGCATCTGCAGCATCTGTTCGACGAAGGCCAGCCACGCCCGGACCTGCTGCTGCCGGTTCCGCTCTCACCCTTACGCCTGCGCCAACGCGGCTTCAACCAGGCTGGCCTGCTGGCCAGCTGGCTCGGCAAGGCGCTGCAACTGCCGGTGGATGGCGGGTTATTGCAGCGGGTACAGGAGCAACAGAGCCAGCAGGGCCTGAGTGCCAACCAGCGGCGGCGCAATCTGAAGCAGGCCTTCGCCCTGGTGAAGGACGCCCAGCTGGAGGGTCGCCACCTGGCCCTGGTGGACGATGTCCTCACCACCGGCGCCACCGCCGACAGCCTGGCGCGCCTGCTCAAGCGCGCCGGCGCCGGGCGGGTCGACGTCTATTGCCTGGCGCGGACGCCACCACCCGGCGACTAGCCGCTGTCACCAAAACGTCATTTAGTCTGACTAGCCTCGCCTGCACACCGTGAGGGAGCCATGAGCATGCACAACGACCAGACCGATCTCGAACGCCTCGTCCACTTCAGCCGCCGCCGCTTCATCGGCGCGGGTGCCCTGGCCAGCGCGGCCCTCTTCCTGGGCGGCGGCCTGCTCGGGCGCAGCGCCCTGGCCGACGCTGTCAGCGAGGCCACGGGCAATCCCCTGATCGGCTTCGCCAACATCCCGGCCTCCACCGCCGACACGCTGGTGGTGCCGCCCGGCTATCGCGCCAGCGTGCTCATCAGCTGGGGCCAGCCACTGCACACCGATGGCCCGACCTTCCGCCCCGATGGCAGCCCCAGCGCCGCCGACCAGGCGGTGCAATTCGGCGACAACAACGACGGCATGGCCTTCTATCCCTTCCCGGACGATCCGGATCGGGCACTGATGGCGATCAACAACGAATACACCAACTACCGCTACCTGCTCAGCCACGGCACACCGCCCAAGTCTCTGGAAGACACCCGCAAGGCTCAGGCCGCCGAGGGCGTCTCGGTGATCGAGGTGAAGCGCGTGGACGGCCAATGGCACTTCGTCCAGGGCTCGCCCTATAACCGCCGGGTACACGGCAACACGCCCATCGCCGTCAGCGGTCCGGCTGCCGGCCACGACCTGCTCAAGACCGCCGCCGACCCGGCCGGACGCGAGGTGCTGGGTACCTTCCAGAATTGCTCCAGCGGCGCTACGCCCTGGCATACCTACCTGACCTGCGAAGAGAACTTCACCGACGTCTTCGGCAGTCGCGACGCCAACCTGAAGTTCGATGCCGCCCAGAAGCGCTACAGCGTCAAGCATGTCGGTGTGGAGAACGACTGGCACCTGCACGACGACCGCTTCGACCTGGCGCAGAATCCCAACGAATTGAACCGCCACGGCTGGATCACCGAGATCGATCCCTTCGATCCCCAGGCCAAGCCGGTCAAGCGCACCGCCCTGGGTCGTTTCAAACACGAGAACGCCGCCCTGACCCGCACCCGCGATGGCCGCGTGGTGGTCTACATGGGCGACGACGAGCGCGGCGAATTCATCTACAAGTTCGTCAGCCGTGATCGCCTGCAGGACGATCCCAAGGCCAATCGCGAGCTGCTCGATCACGGCACCCTCTATGTCGCCCGCTTCGACGAAGGCGACCGTGATCCGAACCGCCCCAAGGGCCGCGGCCAGTGGCTGCCGCTGGTGCATGGCGAGAACGGCCTCACCGCCGCCAACGGCTTCGCCAGCCAGGCCGAGGTGCTCATCCACGCCCGCCAGGCCGGCACCCAGGTCGGCGCCACGCGCATGGACCGTCCGGAGTGGATCGCTGTCAGCCCCAAGGACGGCCAGGTCTATTGCACCCTGACCAACAACACCAAGCGCGGTGAAGACGGCATGCCGGTGGGCGGCCCCAATCCCCGCGCCAACAACCTCTACGGCCAGATCGTGCGCTGGCGCGAGAGCGACGACGATGCCGCGGCCCTGAGCTTCGACTGGGATCTGTTCGTCATCGCCGGCAATCCCAAGGTACACCCGGGCAAGCCGGAAGCAGGCTCGCAGCAGATCAATGCCGAGAACATGTTCAACAGCCCCGATGGCCTGGGCTTCGACGCTGCCGGCCGTTTGTGGGTGCTCACCGACGGCAAGTACAGCAACAAGGGCGACTACGAGGGCATGGGCAACAACCAGATGCTCTGTGCCGATCCGCGCAGCGGCGAGATGCGCCGCTTCCTGGTCGGCCCGGTCGGTTGCGAGGTCACCGGCCTGGCCTTCTCGCCGGACTACCGGACGATGTTCGTCGGCATCCAGCACCCCGGCGAGGAAGGCGGCTCCCAATTCCCGGAGCAACGACCGGATGGCCAGCCCCGTTCCTCGGTGATGGTCATCAGCCGCGAAGACGGTGGTGTGATCGGCGCCTGACCGGCGAGCGGATAGCGCTCGAGCCTTCGCCATGGGGCTCGGGCATGCGCTAGCATCTCCCGGATGCAGGGTGGCAATCGCCATCGTCCCCCGTGACCGAGGAGCGCGCCATGTCTCATCCGTTCGAAAATCTGAGTCCCGACCTCGTCATCGACGCCATCGAAAGCCTGGGCTATCTCAGCGATGCCCGGGTGCTGGCGCTCAATAGCTACGAGAATCGCGTCTATCAGATCGGCATCGAAGCCGAGACCCCGCTGATCGCCAAGTTCTACCGTCCGGATCGCTGGACGGACGCCGCCATTCTGGAAGAACACGCCTTTTCCGCCGAACTGGAAGAGCGCGAGGTGCCCGTGGTCGCACCCTTGCAGCGCGACGGCCAGACACTGTTCACCCATGCCGGCTTTCGCTTCGCGCTCTTTCCCCGCCGTGGCGGCCGGGCTCCAGAGCCGGGTGATCTCAACCAGCTGCATCGCCTCGGCCAGTTGCTCGGTCGCCTGCATGCGGTGGGTGCCAGCCGGCCCTTCCAGCACCGTGAGTCGCTGGACGTCCAGGGCTACGGCCATGCCTCCCTGGATACACTGCTGACCGGCAACTTCATCCCCAAGAGCCTGCTGCCCGCCTATGAATCCGTGGCGCGCGATTTGCTCCTGCGCCTCGACGAACTCTTCGAGAGTGTCAGCTACGACGTCATCCGCCTGCACGGCGACTGCCATCCGGGCAACCTGCTCTGTCGCGATGATGCCTACCATATGGTCGACCTCGACGATTGCCGCCACGGCCCGGCCATGCAGGATCTCTGGATGCTGCTGGCCGGCGATCGCCAGGAGCGGCTGACGCAGTTGTCCGAGCTGATGGATGGCTACGAGGAATTCCACGATTTCCAGCCGCGCGAGCTGGCCCTGATCGAGGGACTGCGCACCCTGCGGCTGATGCACTACAGCGCCTGGCTGGCGCGCCGCTGGGACGATCCGGCCTTTCCCAAGAGCTTTCCCTGGTTCGGCAGCGAACGCTACTGGGGCGACCAGATCCTCACCCTGCGCGAACAGCGCGCTGCGCTGGACGAGGCGCCGTTGCGACTGTTCTAGCCTTTGTGCGACTCAGTGGAAAAGGCTGCGCCGTTTTCCACGCTACAGGCGCCAATGCCCCCCTTTCCCCTTGGGAGAGGGCCGGGGTGAGGGTAGGCCCCGCGATGAACTCTTCAATGGAAAAGACTGTGCCGTTTTCCAGGCTACAACACTGATCGCGGCCATGGGCCGCTCTTACCGGAACCTGACCCCCAGGAGCGGCCGCATTGGCGGACCACCATGGCCGCGATCAGACAATGCCTGCCGCCTACGCAGCGGTCGCAGCGGCGCACTGCCATGGCCGCGAGGGCGTGATGCCAGCCTGCCAGAGCTGACGACAGGAAGCCCCACCCATTCCGACATCCCGCAGCCCCTTGAGCTATCCTGCCCGGACAAGAAAGTTGCCTGCCTAAGGATCCCTCATGTCTGCCTTGCGCCAGGGTTACGCCCTGGGCCTTACCGCCTATGGGCTGTGGGGCTTGTTTCCGCTGTTCTTCAAACTGCTGGCGGCCCTGCCGGCGACCGAGATCCTGTTCCAGCGCATCCTCTGGTCCGCCCTGTTCAGCGCCCTCCTGCTGCTGGTCTGGCGCCATCGCGGCTGGTGGGCAGAGTTGCGCGCCCACCCGCGACGGCTGCTCTGGCTGGCGGTATCCGGCGCGCTGGTGGCCTGCAACTGGCTGGTCTATATCTGGGCGGTCAACAACGCCCATGTGGTCGAAGCCAGCCTGGGCTACTACATCAACCCGCTGGTCAACATCCTGCTCGCCCTGGTGATTCTCGGCGAGCGCCTGCGCCCGCTGCAGTGGATCGCCGTGGGCCTGGCGGTGCTGGGCGTGGCCCAGCAGCTGTGGACCCTGGGGCAACTGCCCTGGGTCTCCCTGGCGCTGGCGCTGAGCTTCGCCTTCTATGGCCTGGTGCGGCGGCAGACGCCGGTGGCCGCCCTGCCGGGCATGGTGGTGGAGAGCTGGATGCTGGTGCCGATCGCCCTGGTCGCGCTGCCGCTGCTGACCCCGGGGGTGAGCCTGGAGGCCGAGACCTGGCAGTCCTCGCTGGGCCTGCTGATCGTGCTGGCCGGTCCGGTCACCCTGATTCCCCTGCTGTGCTTCAACGCCGCGGCGCGCAAGCTGCCCTATTCGACGCTGGGCTTCCTGCAGTACCTGGCACCGACCCTGGTGCTGATCCAGGCGGTCTGGCTCTATGGCGAGCCCTTCCCGCGCGAGCGACTGTTCGCCTTCAGCTGCATCTGGACGGGCCTGGCCGTGTTCAGCTTCGATCTCTGGCGCGCCAGCCGCAAGCTCAGAGCGGGCGCAAAGGCGCGCGAGCCAGAGGCAGACAGGGCCTAGCCACGCCAAAAAAAGACCTGGGACCGGACAGCAGAACGCCCCTCGCAAGGGGCGTCCGGTACCGCAGCGGCGCCGATCAGGCTTCACCAGCGGTCTGCATGCGGGCCAGTTCCTGGGCGTAGAGGGCGTCGAAATTCACCGGCTGCAGCATCAGCGCGGGGAAGGAGCCACGCACCACCATGTTGTCCAGCGCCTCACGGGCGTAGGGGAACAGGATGTTGGGGCAGAAGGCGCCCAGGGCATGGGCCATGGAGGCGGCGTCCAGGCCCTTGATCAGGAAGATGCCACCCTGCTGCACTTCGGCGATGAAGGCAGTCTCTTCGTTGTTCTTGACGGTCACGGTCAGGGTCAGCACCACTTCGTGGAAGTCGTCGCCCAGGGTCTTCTGGCGGGTGGCCAGGTCCAGGTTGACGTTGGGCTGCCAGTCCTGACGGAAGATCTCGGGGCTCTTGGGCGCCTCGAAGGACAGGTCGCGGATGTAGATGCGCTGCAGGGAGAACTGAGCGCCGTCTTCCTGGGCGCCATTGGCTTGGTCGGTCATGGTAGGGCCTTGAGTTGTGAGTGTTGGTCAGGCGGACAGCAGCGGATCGAGACGTCCGCTTCGGTCTAGGGCATAGAGCTCGTCGCAACCGCCGACGTGGGTGCTGCCGACCCAGATCTGCGGCACGCTGGTGCGACCGGCCTTGCGGGCCATCTCGCTGCGCAGCGCCGGCTGGCCGTCGACGGAGACTTCCCGGTAGGCCACGTTCTTGCGATCGAGCAGGTGCTTGGCTCGATGGCAATAGGGACACCAGGCACTGGTATAGATGACGACGTCAGACATGCGCGGTCTCCAATGGCCGATGGGGCGGCCACGCTAGGGGTTCACTTCACCAGGGGCAGGTTTTCTGCGCGCCAGGTGGCGATGCCGCCGTTCAACCGGGCGGCGGTGAAGCCGGCCTTCTGCAGATCGCCGCACACGGCACCGGCTTGCTGGCCGGCGCTGTCCACCACGATCAGGGTCTTGGCCTTGTGCTTCTCCAGTAGAGACAGGCTGCTGGCGACTTTCTCCTGAGCGATGTTCAGCGCGCCGACGATATGCCCGGCGGCAAAGTCCTTGCTCGGACGGATGTCGAGGACCACGCCCTGCTCGCGGTTGAGCAGGTTGGTGAGTTCAGCGGTGGACAGGCTGCGCCCGCCACGACGGGTCTCGTTGAACAGCATCAGGGCGACGATGGCGAGGAAGGCGGCGACGAGAAGCGGATGATGGGTGGCGAATTCAACCGCCCGACCGATAAATTCCATAATGAAAGAGCTATCCAAGGAGGGCTAAAAATGCTGGCCAGTATACACAGCCCCCCGATGCCGCCATACCCTCGCCGACCCGGGGTTATCGGCAGGTAACCAGCTCATCTCGAACTGCCTCCTTGGCGGCTTCCGCGGCTCTGCCTAGGCTTGGCTTCCCTTCACTTCCGAGGAATCCAGCCATGACCTCCATCGCCCTGCTCGGCGCCACCGGCAACGTCGGCAGCCGCCTGCTCGACGAAGCCCTCTCCCGCGGCCATCGAGTCACCGCCCTGGCAAGGGATCCCGCGCGCCTGGCGTCGCGGCCCGACCTGACGGTGATCGCGGGCGATGTCACCGATCTGCAGGCCGCCCCGGCCCTGGCCGGTCACGAGGTGCTGATCAGCAGCCTGAGATTCGCCGACCTCGCGCCGAGCGCCCTGCTCGATTTCGCCCGGGCCACCGGCATCCCCCGCCTGCTGATCGTCGGCGGCGCCGCCAGTCTGAATCTGCCGGACGGCTCGCGGCTGTTCGATGCGCCGGCCTTTCCCGCGGAATACCGCAGCGAAGCCGGCGCGGCCATCGCCGCCCTGGACACCTTGCGCACGGTGAGCGACCTCGACTGGGTGTTCGTCAGTCCGCAGATGGTCTTCGCGCCCGGCACCCGTACCGGGCGGTTCCGCCTGGACGACGATGCCCTGCTGTTCGACGCGGCCGGCGACAGTCATATCTCCTACGAGGACTTCGCCGTGGCTCTGCTGGACGAGGTCGAACGGCCCGCTCATCACCGCACCCGCTTCACTGTCGGCTATTGAAGTAGAAATGCCCCCTCGTTCGCAGCCTGGCCGCCTGGTCGGGCTGTGAACGCTGAACGGCGTACCTTGCCGTTTTTTTTGCCGGATGTGACGGGCATACTAGGCGCTTCGCCCTAGAAACGTACGACCTCGCATGCGCCGTGTTCTCGCCCTTCTCCTGCTTGCCAGCGTTCTCGCTCCCGCCCTGGCCGACGACCGCGCCGATACCCAGCGGCAGATCGAGCAGACCCGCCGGGAAATCCAGGAGATGCAGAAGGTCCTCAAGCAGGTGCAGGCCGAAAAGTCCGGCGTGCAGAAGCAGCTGCAGGGTACCGAGACCCAGATGGGCGAGCTGGAAAAGCAGGTCGACTCGCTGCAGAAGCAGCTGGAGAACGGCGAAAAAAAGCTGCAAGAGCTGGACGGGCGCAAGAAGAAGCTCGACCAGTCTCGCGCTGAGCAACAACAGCTGATCGCCGTGCAGGTGCGTGCCGCCTACCAGAGTGGCCGCCAGGAATACCTCAAGCTGCTGCTCAACCAGGAGCATCCGGAAAAGGTCAGCCGCACCCTCACCTACTACAACTACCTGAATCGCACCCGGCTGGATCAGCTCGCCACCTTCAACGACACCCTGCGCGAGTTGCGCGAGGTGGAACAGGGCATCCAGCAGGAACAGGGCGACCTGGTCGCCCGCCGCGAAGACCTGGAAAAGCGGCAGGCGGAGCTCGCCGAGGTGCGCAAGGAGCGCCAGGCGGCGCTGGCCAAGATCAACGCGGACTACCGCGACAAGAGTCGCGAGATCGAGAGCCGCGAGCAGGATCAGGCAGCGCTGAACAAGGTGCTCAAGACCATCGAGGAAACCCTCGCGCGCCAGGCCCGCGAGGCCGAGGAAGCCCGGCAGCGGCAGCTCGCCGAAGCCCGCGCCGCCCAGGCGCGGGAAGCGGCACGGCGCCAGGCGCAAAGCGAGACGAAAGCCCCACGCCCCTCGAACGCCCCGGAGCTGGCGGTGTCTAGTGCAGCACCTGCCTATGGCGGCGCCTTCGCCAGTGCCCGCGGCAAGCTGCCCTGGCCGGTCGATGGCCGTCTGGTCGCCCGCTTCGGCAGTGCCCGCGGCGACGACCCCCGCGCGAAATGGGACGGTGTCCTGATCGCGGCCGGTGCCGGTACCCGGGTCAAGGCCGTGCACGACGGCCGGGTGGTCTTCGCCGACTGGCTAAGAGGCGCCGGCCAACTGGTTATCATCGATCATGGGAATGGCTATCTCAGCCTGTACGGACATAATCAGAGCCTGCTCAAGTCTGCGGGTGACGTGGTCAAGGCCGGGGATGCCATCGCGACCGTCGGCGCCAGCGGCGGTCAGGAAGCCTCCGCCTTGTACTTCGCCATCCGCCAACAGGGCCGCCCGACGGACCCGGTCATCTGGTGCCGTGCTCAGGGATAGTGCGACACACCTCGGTTTAGGAGCTGCACATGCCGCATCGCTTTCGTCCCACCGTCCTGGTCCTCGCCCTGTTGTTCGGTGGCGTCGGAGTCGTCCAGGCGCAATCGCCGCAGAGCACGCCGGCCGCGGTGACACCGGTCGCACCGGGCGCCGCGCCCGCGGCTCCGGCCAGCGCTCCGCTGCCGCTGGACGAGCTGCGCACCTTTGCCGAGGTGTTCGACCGCATCAAGGCCGCCTATGTGGAGCCGGTGTCGGACAAGGTCCTGCTGGAAAACGCCATCAAGGGCATGCTCAGCAACCTGGATCCGCACTCCGCCTATCTGGAGCCCAAGGACTTCGCCGAACTGCAGGAAACCACCAGCGGTGAATTCGGTGGTCTGGGCCTGGAAGTCGGCCAGGAGAACGGCTTCATCAAGGTGGTCTCGCCCATCGACGACACCCCGGCGGCCAAGGCGCGCCTGCAACCGGGCGATCTGATCGTCAAGATCGACGGCCAGCCGACCAAGGGCCAGGCCATCAACGAAGCGGTCGACAAGATGCGCGGCAAGCCGGGCAGCCCCATCGTGCTGACCATCGTCCGCGGTGGCGGCCAGCCATTCGACGTCAAGCTGGCGCGGGCGGTGATCAAGGTCAACAGCGTCAAGAGCCAGCTGCTCGAATCCGGCTACGGCCTGCTGCGCATCTCACAGTTCCAGGTGAATACCGGCGAAGAGACGGTCAAGGCTCTCGCCAAGCTGCGTCAGGAAAACAAGGGCAAGCTCAAGGGCCTGATCCTCGACCTGAGAAACAACCCGGGCGGGGTGCTGCAGTCGGCGGTCGAGGTGGCCGATGCCTTCATGACCCACGGCCTGATCGTCTACACCAAGGGCCGCCTGCCCAATTCCGAATTGCGCTTCTCGGCCGATGCCGCCGATCCCAGCGAGAAGGTGCCCCTGGTGGTGCTGATCAACGGCGGCAGCGCCTCGGCCGCCGAGATCGTCGCCGGCGCCCTGCAGGATTCCAAGCGCGGCATCCTCATGGGCACCGACAGCTTCGGCAAGGGTTCGGTGCAGACGGTGCTGCCGCTCAACAACGACCGGGCGCTCAAGCTCACCACGGCGCTCTACTACACGCCAAGCGGCCGCTCCATCCAGGCCCAGGGCATCACTCCGGACATCGCCGTGGCGCCGGCCAAGGTCACCCCGCAGAGCGGTGGCGACGAATACTTCCGCGAAGCCGATCTGGCCGGTCACCTGGGCAATGGCAATGGCGGCGCCGATCGGCCTACCGGCAGCAAGGCGCCGAACCAGAGTCCACGGCCGCAGGATGACGACTTCCAGCTCTCCCAGGCGCTGTCGCTGCTCAAGGGACTCAACGTCACCCATACCCCGTGAGGGCTGGACGCTGGCTACTGGCCGGGGCGCTCGCCCTGGCCAGCACGCTCGCCCAGGCCGTCACCGCGCAGCTGACCATCGTCATCGACGACCTCGGGCAGAATCCGTCCCGGGATCGTCAGGTCCTGGCGCTGCCCGCGCCGGTGGTCCTGGCGATCATCCCCGAGACCCGCTACGCCGCCGAACTGGCCGCCGCGGCCCACCGTGCCGGGCGCACCGTGTTGCTGCACCTGCCCATGGACCCGGCCGGCGGTCCCTATGCCTGGCATCCGGAGATGTCTTCGGCCGAGCGCCTGCAACGCCTGGACCGGGCGCTGGAGCGGGTACCCGAGGCGGATGGGGTGAACAATCACGAAGGCAGTCGCATGACCGCGGACCGACCGGCCATGGCCGAGTTGATGCAGGTCCTGCAGGAGCGTCACCTGCTGTTTCTCGACAGCCGCACCAGTGCTGCCACCGTGGCCGCGGCGGAAGCCCAGAAGATCGGCCTGGCCAGCGTCTCGCGCGATGTCTTTCTCGACAACGACGCCACCCCGGCGGCGGTGGCGGCCCAACTGGCCGAAGGCGTGCGCCTGGCCCAGCGCCAGGGCAGCGCGGTGCTGATCGGCCATCCGCACCCGGCGACCCTGGCGGTGCTGGCCCAGCAGCTGCCGCTGCTCAAGGTCCAGGGCGTGGAAGTCATCGACCTGCCGCAGATGATCGCCCTGCGCGCCAACCAGGCCATGCCCGGGCACGGCCGCGCCGGTCGCTATCGCTAGCGACCGCCTCCAGACGTCAGAGGTAGTTGTTGGTGATGCTGTCGATCACCCCTTCCTTGCGCATCTGCTCCAGGGCCGCCTTGAGGCGTGCCACCACTTCGTCGGGCGTGTCCTTGTTCAGCGCCAGATACTGATCCACCTCGTTGAAGCGAAGCAGCGTCTGCAAGCCGGTCACCCCCTGCTGCTTGGCGAGATAGCGGCCGACGGGATCGGCGGTAGCCCAGATATCGATCTGGCCTTTCACCAGTTTGTCGACGTTTTCCTGATCACGCAGGGCGTCGATGACCGGAATGCCCTGGGCGGTCAGCGTCTTGCTGATCACATCGTTGCGATAGGCACCGATGCGATAGCGGGCGGCGTCCTTGAGCGTCTTGATGTCCAGCTTGCTGCCCGGCAGCGCCTGCAGGGTCCAGCTCGAACGGCCGAAGGGTCCCACCCATTTGAACTGATCCTTGCGCGCCTCGGTGTAGGCGACGGAGAAGAGTCCGTAGTTGGGCGTCTTCTGGGTCAGCCGATAGATGCGGTCCCAGGGGAAGCGCAGCGAAAGGCTGTACTTGATGCCCGCGCGCCTGAACATCTCGCGGAGGACATCGGTGGCGATACCGTCAATGGCGTCATCGCGGGCGAAGTTCTTGTCATCCACCGACATGTTGAAGGGGGGATAATTCTCGGTCAGGAGCACGACCTGATAGTAATCCGGCAGCTCGGCACGGGCCTGGGTCAAGCCCAGCGTGCAACCCAGCAGTACACCTGCAAGACGCAACCACAGCTTTTGCATTGCAACTCCCTGGCGACGCAAGGCCGCATTTTCGAGGTTTCGTTGAGTATCCCTTTACAACGTTCAGCGCTCACTGCGGCTGGCCTCACCACGGCCGTCAAGGCTTCGCGGCCTCGTTTGCCTGCCTGGCCAATGCAAAATCCCTGGCACCTCGCGTCCAGACAGGGCGCTGGCGAACGCTCCACCGCCAGCGCAACTCGCCACGCGGCGGCGCACTAAAGATAGTTGTTGGTGATGCTATCCACCAGGCCTTCGCGGCGCATGGCATCCAGGGCCTGCTGCAGGCGGGTCACCACCTCGTCGGGGGTGTCCTTGTTCAGGGCCAGGTAGAGGTCGGATTCCTGGAAGCTGAGCAGGGTCTGCAGGTTGCTGACGCCCTGCTGCTTGGCCAGGTAGCGGGCGACCACGTCGGTGGTGGCCCAGACGTCGATCTCGCCCTTCTGCAACTTGGCGATGTTCTCCTGATCACGCAGGGCGTCGATGGGGACGATGCCCTTTTCCTGAATCATCAGGCTCACGGCGGAATTCTTGTAGGCACCGACGCGCAGCCGGGCTGCCGTGGCCAGGTCTGGCACCTTGAGGGTGCTGCCGGACAGCGCCATGAACACCTTGTGGGTCTTGCCCAGCGGCCCGACCCACTTGAACAGCGGCAGCCTGGACTCGGTGCGCGACACGGAGAACAGCGCGTAGTTGGGGCTTTCCAGGGTCAGGTTGTAGATGCGATCCCAGGGAAAGCGCAGCGAGAGGTTGTAGTCGATCCCGGCGCGCTTGAACATCTCGCGCACCAGATCGGCGCTGATGCCGTCGATGGCATCGTCACGCGCGAAGTTCTTGTCGTCCACCGCCATGTTGAAGGGCGGGAAGTTCTCGGTCAGCAGCACCACGCGATAGCCCGCTGGCAATTCCGCCCGGGCTGTCCCCAGGCCGAGGGTGCAACTCAACAGCACGGCGGCGATGGCCAACCAGGACTTGCGCATAGCTCTCTCCTCAGGCGACCGTTCGCGCCGATCGCTCGGCCCGCCGGGATCACAGATAACGATTGAAGATGGTCTGAACCGCACCGCTCTGGCGCATGTCGTCAAGGGCCTTCTGCAGCTTCTGTACCACCTCGTCGGGGGTCTGCTTGTTCAGCGCCAGGAACAGCTCGCCGCTGTTGAAGCGCAGCAGCATCTTGAGTCCGGTCACGTCTTCCTGGCGGGCTAGGTAGCGACCGGCGGGATCACCGGTGGCCCAGACATCGATCTGTCCCTTGACCAGGCGCTGCACGTTTTCCTGATCGCGCAGGGCGAGATCCGGCTGGAAGCCCTGCTGGAGGAGACTCTCGGCAATGGCGTCGCCCTTGTAGGCGCCGATCCTGAGCTGCTGCTTGCGGACGTCGTCCAGGCTGCGCAGCTGCAGGTGGCTGTCGGCGCGACCGAGCAGGACCCAGTCATCCGGGCCGATGGGACCGACCCATTTGAACAGGCCCTCGCGCTCCGGCAGCCGGGCGGTGACGAAGACGCCGTGGTCGGGCTGATCCAGGGCCATGCCGTAGATCCGCTCCCAGGGAAATCTCAGGGTGAGATTGTAGGAGATGCCGGCCTGCTTACACATCTCGCGGACCATGTCGACGGCGATGCCCTTGAGCTCGCCCTCGCGGGCGAAGTTCTTGCCATCCACGGAGAAGTTGTAGGGCGGGAAGTTTTCCGTCAGCAGCGTCAGCTGATAACCCGCCGGAAGCTCCGCCCTGACCGCGGTGGATACCAGCAGCAAACCGGCCAAGCAGGCCCAGACTCCCTTGCGCACGCCCCTCTCCCTGCCGGCACCGCCGGTGCTTAAGATTTTGTGGAGCGTATCACAATCCCTTTTTCGGCCAGGTACCGTTTAGCCTCGGGAATGGTGCATTCGCCGAAATGGAAGATGCTCGCGGCCAGCACCGCGGAGGCCTTGCCTTCGAGGATGCCGTCGGCCAGGTGCTGCAGATTGCCGACGCCGCCGGAGGCGATCACCGGGATACCCACCGCCTCGCTGACGGCGCGGGTCACGCCCAGGTCGAAGCCGTTCTTCATGCCGTCCTGGTCCATGCTGGTGAGCAGGATCTCGCCGGCGCCCAGGCCTTCCATCTTCTGCGCCCAGGCCACGGCGTCGAGGCCGGTGGGCTTGCGCCCGCCATGGGTGAAGATCTCCCAGCGCGGGGTTTCGCCGGGGCCGCTGACGCGCTTGGCGTCGATGGCCACCACGATGCACTGGGCACCGAAGCGTGCCGCGGCTTCGCCGACGAACTCCGGGGTGAAGACCGCCGCGGTGTTGATCGAGACCTTGTCGGCACCGGCGTTGAGCAGGTTGCGGATGTCCTGCACGGTACGCACGCCACCGCCCACGGTCAGCGGAATGAACACCTGGCTGGCCATGCGCTCCACCGTGTGCAGGGTGGTATCGCGGCCCTGGTGGCTGGCGGTGATGTCGAGGAAGGTGATCTCGTCGGCGCCCTGCTCGTTGTAGCGGCGGGCGATCTCCACCGGATCACCGGCATCGCGGATGTTCTCGAACTTGACGCCCTTGACCACGCGGCCATTGTCCACGTCCAGGCAGGGGATGATGCGTTTGGCCAGCGCCATGTTTCTCTCCAGAAGACGAAGTCAGGTACGTTGCTGCAAGGTGGCGTGTTCCGCCAACTCAGCGTCGATGAATGCGGCGATCATCGCCCGATAGACCCGCTCGACTACGACAGGTGACGCGTCAGCCTCGACGGCCAGCGCCTTGACCTTGGCGATGACCTGCTCGACGCGTTGTGGCGCACGCACTGCAGCATCGTCCTTCTTGAACCGCGCGGCCTGGCTGACATAGGCGCCACGCGCCGCCAGTAGCTGAACGATCTGCTGATCGAGTCCGTCGATCGCGGCGCGGACCTCATCGAGAGAAGAGCATTCGATCACTGCCGAGTCCTCAGACCTTGAAGTTGTCGCACAGCGCCTGGGCTTCGGCGACGTCGAGGGTGCCCTCGTAGATCGCCCGGCCGGTGATGGCGCCGATGATGCCCGGGCTGCGGGCGTCGAGCAGGTTCTGGATGTCGCCCAGGTTGTGGATGCCGCCGGAGGCGATCACCGGGATGCTGGTGGCTTCGGCCAGGGCACGGGTGGCCGGCACGTTGCAGCCCTGCATCATGCCGTCGCGTGCAATGTCGGTGTAGACGATGGCGCTGACGCCGTCGGCTTCGAAGCGACGGGCCAGGTCGGTGACCTGCAGCTCGCTGACCTCGGCCCAGCCGTCGGTGGCGACGAAGCCGTCCTTGGCATCCAGGCCGACGATGACCTTGCCGGGGAAGGCGCGGCAGGCTTCAGCGACGAATTCCGGCTGCTTGACCGCCTTGGTGCCGATGATCACGTAGCTGACGCCGGCACGCACATAGTGCTCGATGGTCTCCAGCGAGCGGATGCCGCCGCCGATCTGGATCGGCAGGCCGGGATAGCGCCTGGCGATGGCGGTGACCACCTCGCCATTGACCGGCTGGCCTTCGAAGGCGCCGTTGAGATCCACCAGGTGCAGCCGTCGGCAGCCGCCGTCGACCCACTGGGCGGCCATGGCCACGGGATCGTCGGAGAACACGGTGGAATCTTCCATGCGCCCCTGGCGCAGGCGGACACAGGCACCGTCCTTGAGGTCGATGGCGGGGATGATCAGCATGGCAATACCTTGGCTCGGGGGGTGAGGGCGATCTAGGGCTTTTCCAGCGCCCAGATGTCGCTTTCCAGGCTGTCGACACGCTCCCTGAGCAGGGTCTGCACGTCGGCAACCGCCTTGTTGTAGTACAGCGGCCCGCATTCGCGGGCGAAGAAATCCAGCAGCTCCTCGACTTCGAACCGCCCCAGGCGGACCTCGAAGCGGTCGTCCAGCAGGGTCTGCAAGGCCGTGACCAGACGCTGGCTCTGCTCGGGCTCGAGCGTCACCAGCGGCGCGGGCGGCTTGCGCGCCATTACCAGCGGCCGTCCCAGGCGAGGAAGTTGGCATAGAGTTGCAGACCGCAGTCGGCGCTCTTCTCGGGGTGGAACTGGGTGGCGAAGCGCGAGCCGTCGGCCAGCGCCGCGGCGAAGTCCAGGCCGTAATGGCCGCGACCGACCACCTGGCGCGGATTGCCGGCCTCGACATAGAAGCTGTGCACGAAATAGAAGCGGGCGCGATCAGGGATGCTGTGCCAGAGCGGATGGTCGAGCACATGGCCGACCTCGTTCCAGCCCATGTGCGGCACCTTGAGGGTCTCGCCCTCTTCCTGCATGCCGCCCGGGAAGCGGCGCACGGCGCCGGGGAACAGACCGATGCAGTCCACGCCGCCATTCTCTTCGCTGCGCTGCATCAGCGCCTGCATGCCGACGCAGACGCCGAGGAAGGGCCGGTCCTGGCTGACTTCGCGCACCAGTTCATCGATGCCCTGCCGGCGGATCTCGGCCATGCAGTCGCGGATGGCGCCGACGCCGGGCAGCACGATGCGGTCCGCCTCGCGGATCACCGCGGGATCGCCGGTCACCAGCACCTGGTGGCTACCGGCGTGCTCCAGGGCCTTGGCCACGGAGTGCAGGTTGCCCATGCCATAGTCGATGACGGCTACCGTCTGCATCACAGGCACCCCTTGGTGGAGGGCATGACACCGGCCATGCGCGGGTCTTCGGCAAGGGCCATGCGCAGGGCGCGGCCGAAGGCCTTGAACACCGTCTCGATCTGGTGGTGGCTGTTGACGCCGCGCAGGTTGTCGACGTGCAGGGTCACCTGGGCGTGATTGGTGAAGCCCTGGAAGAATTCGAGGAACAGGTCGACGTCCATGCGGCCCACGGTTGCTCGGGTGAAGGGCACGTTCCAGTGCAGTCCGGGCCGGCCGGAAAAGTCGATGACCACCCGCGACAGGGCTTCGTCCAGGGGCACATAGGCATGGCCGTAGCGCTGGATGCCCTTCTTGTCGCCGACGGCCTTGGTGAAGGCCTGGCCGAGGGTGATGCCGATGTCTTCCACCGTGTGGTGGTCGTCGATGTGCAGGTCGCCGCGGCAGTGGATATCGAGGTCGATCAGCCCATGGCGGGCGATCTGGTCGAGCATGTGCTCGAGGAAGGGGACCCCGGTGTCGAAGCGCGCTGCGCCCGTGCCGTCCAGATCCAGGGATACCTTGACCTGGGTTTCCAGGGTGTTGCGCTCGACGGTTGCCTTGCGTTCGGCCATAGCCTGCTCCGCGAAAATCGGTGGGCGAAAGGGCCGATATTATAGGGGCGCGGGGGCTGGATCGAAAGCGCGGCGGGACGAGGCGTCCCGCCGCGCGGGGCGCCCGCCCGGGGACGCCCGGTTACCGCCTGGTTCGGCTGCGACTCAGCTGAACAGGGCGGCGGTCTTTTGCAGGGTGATCCAGATGCCCCAGGCCAGCGGGATGCCCACGGCCAGCCAGGCGGCGATGGCCAGCGGCTTGGTCTTGGGATCGGCGCTCCACTCCAGCACCTGGGCGCTGCCGGCGTTGCTGTCGTGGCCACTGGCGCGCTCGACGGCGAGTTCGGCCTCGGTCATGAAGTGCTTGTCGGCGACCGGACGCACCAGCAGGTTGCAGATGAAGCCCAGCACCAGCAGACCGGCCAGGATGTACAGGGTGATGTCGTACACCTGGGCGCGGGGGATGCCCATGCTCAGCTGGTACTCGCGCAGGTAGTTGACCAGCACCGGACCGAAGACGCCGGCGGCGGCCCAGGCGGTGAGCAGGCGACCGTGGATGGCACCGACCATCTGGGTACCGAACAGGTCGGCCAGGTAGGCCGGCACGGTGGCGAAACCGCCGCCGTACATGGACAGGATCAGGCAGAAGGCGAAGACGAACAGCGCCACGCTGCCCAGGTGACCGGTCCAGGGCACGATGGCATAGAGCACGAAGCCCAGGGTGAAGAAGACGAAATAGGTCATCTTGCGGCCGATGTAATCGGAGAAGGATGCCCAGAAGAAGCGCCCGCCGATGTTGAACAGGCTCAGCAGACCGGTGAAGCCGGCGGCGATGGCGGCGATCTGCTTGAGCTGATCGGCGCTGAGTTCACCGTAGGCCAGGCCATTGCCCAGCAGACGGCCACCGAAGACTTCCTGCAGCAGCGGCGAGGCCATGCCGATGATGCCGATGCCGGCGGTCACGTTCAGGCAGAGCACGGCCCAGACCAGCCAGAATTGCGGGATGCCCCAGATCTTGCTCACGTGGACGTGGCGATTGGTGATCATGTTGCTGCCGGCCTTCTTGGTGGACGGCGTCCAGCCCGCGGGCTTCCAGCCGGTCGGCGGTACGCGGTAGCCCAGGGCACCGCTCAGCATGAACACGAAGTAGATCACCGCCATGACCAGGAAGGTCTGCCAGACACCGATTTCGGTGGCCGACGCGAAGTGACGCATCAGGGCGTCGGCCAGGGGTGCACCCACCATGGCGCCGCCACCGAAGCCCATGATGGCCATGCCGGTCGCCATGCCGCGCTTGTCCGGGAACCACTTGATCAGGGTCGACACCGGCGAGATGTAGCCCAGGCCCAGACCGATACCGCCGATCACGCCCGAACCCAGCCACAGCATCCAGATCTGGTGGGTATAGATGCCCAGGGCGGAGATCAGCAGACCACCGCACCAGCACAGGGCCGAGACGACCCCGGCCTTGCGCGGACCGGCGTGTTCCAGCCAGCCACCGAACAGGGCGGCGGAGCAGCCGAGGAAGATGAAGAACAGCGTGTAGATCCAGCCGAGCTGGGAGATCTTCCAGTCACAGGTGGCACTGAAGATCTGCTCGAAGAAGCCCATCTCGACCGGGCAGGCCACGGCGGCGGTGATGCCGATCGCCTTGGACAGCGGCAGCCAGAAGACCGAGAAGCCGTAGGCCATGCCGATGCACAGGTGGATGGCCAGGGCGGCCGGCGGCACCAGCCAGCGGTTGAAACCGGGCCGGGCGACAATGCGCTCCTTGGAAAGGAAAGCCGGACGTGCCGAAGCGACACCGCCAGCAGTGAGAGTAGTGCTCATGGGTTCAGCCCTTTTCTAGTGTATTGCGTCCAGGCCGGTGGACATTCCCTGCACGCTTCCCCGTAAACGAGTCAAAGAAACGGCGCCAACCGACCAGAGGTGCGCGACATTAAAGCGCACCCTAGCCAACTGCCAGCCCTGCTCATTTGCCAGGGTACGGGCGGCATCAGCCATCCGACGAAACGGGCGAGTACCACGGCTGTCACAGCGCCGACACCTCGATGTCATCGGGCGCGACCGAGCCCCTATACTGGCCAGTCGCGCCATCGCCCGTCGGAACAGGAATTTCCTCGTCATGAAAGCTTTCGCCAAAGTGCTGGGTATCGTCCTCGTCGGCCTGCTGCTGCTGCTGGTCGCCGTAGGCTTTGCCCTCACCCACCTGGTCGATCCCAACGACTACAAGGACGAGATCCGCCAGCTGGCGCGCGACAAGGCCAACGTCGACCTGCAGCTCAAGGGGGATATCGGCTGGAGTCTGTTCCCCTGGCTGGGCGTCGAACTGCACGATGCCACCCTGGCCAGCGCCGTCACCCCCGATCGCCAGCTGGCGCAGGTGCAGCGGCTGATCCTCTCGGTCCGCCTGCTGCCGCTGCTGCTGCGTCGCGACCTGGAGATGAGCGACATCAAGATCGACGGTCTGGACCTCACCGCCAGCCGCGATGACCAGGGCCGCACCAACTGGGCCGAGATCGGCCGCCCGGCGCCCAAGGCAGACCCGGGCGCCGCGCCGGCTGATACCTCCACGGGCACCCCGGGCGAGTCGACCACGGGACGCCAGCCGCTCAAGCTCAATGTCGAGAGCCTGACCGTGCGCAATTCCCGGGTCGAATACAGCGATGCCCGCAACGGCGCCCGCTATGCCTTCGAGGGTATCGACCTGGAGACCGGGGCCATCTACGCCGGCACGCCCATTCCCCTCAAGCTGGCCGGCACCGCCAGCACCACCCAGCCACCGGTCAACGCCACCGTGCTGCTCAAGGGCGAATTGCGCTTCGATCCGGCCAGCCAGCAGTACGCCCTGGACAATCTCCAGCTGACCGGCGACGCCAGTGGCGAGCCCTTCAACGGCAAGCTGGTCAACTATTCCGCCAGCGGCCAGCTGGCCGTCGACCGCCGCGCCCAGACCGCCGAGTGGACCAGCCTCAAGCTCACCGCCAACGACCTCAAGGCCCTCGGTGATCTCAAGCTGACCGGCCTGGAGAGCGATCCACAGCTGGCCGGGCGTGTCTCCATCGCCCGCCTGGACCTGCGCGCCTTCCTCGACAGTATCGGCGTCGAATTGCCGGCCATGGCCGATGCCAAGACCCTGCAGCGCTTCGAGATGAATGCCCAGGTGCAGGCCAGCCGCAATGCCCTGGCGCTGGACGACTTCAACTTCCAGCTGGACGACAGCACCCTCAAGGGCCGCGTCGCCGTAGCCGACATCGCCCGCCGCGCCTTGCGCGTCCAGCTCAGCGGCGATCGCCTGGATCTGGATCGCTACCTGCCGGCCAAGGCCGCCGCGGCCCGCCAGGCCAATGGCGCGCGCCAGGAAGAGGTCGCCCAGGTCGACGCCATCGCCACCCAGGGCAACTCGCCGCTGCCCGAGGCGCCGACCCAGCACGCCTGGAGTCAGGAAACCCTGCTGCCGGTGGAGCGCCTGCGCAGCCTGGACGCCGAGGTCGACCTCGGCCTGCAGCACCTGACCCTCAATCGCCTGCCCTTCGAAGGTGCCAGCCTCAAGGCCAGGGCCGCTGACGGCCAGCTGCAACTCAGCGCCCTGGAAGGCGAACTGTTCGGTGGTCGCTTCGAGGCCAACGGTGCCCTCGACGTGCGCGGCGCCCAGCCGCAACTGACCGCCCGCGAGCGCATCAAGGGCGTACCGGTCGAGCGCATCCTCCAGGCCCAGGGCCAGAAGCCGCCAGTGGAAGGCCAGCTCGATCTGGACGCCGACCTGCGCAGCTCGGGTGCCAGCCAGCGCACCCTGATCGACAACCTGGGCGGTACCGCGCGCTTCGCCCTGCGCAACGGCCAGCTGATCGACGCCAATGTCGAAAGCCAGCTGTGCCAGGGCATCGCCCTGCTCAACCGCAAGCCGCTGGAGCTGCCCCACGGCGGCCAGAACACCCCCTTCCGCCAGTTGAGCGGCAGCCTCAGCATCGTCAACGGCGTGGCCCGCAACCAGGACCTCAGCGTCAGCGTGCCCGGCCTTGCGGTGAAGGGCGCGGGCGACATCGACCTGCGTACCCTCGGCCTGGACTACCGGCTGGGCATCACCGTGCAGGGCGACACCAACGCCGCTTCCGACCCTGGCTGCCAGGTCGGCGAGCGCTATGCGGATATCGAGTGGCCCCTGCAGTGCCGCGGCCCCCTGGAGCTGGGCGCCAAGGCCTGCCGCCTGGATCGCGAGGCCATGGGCCAGATCGTCGCCCGCGCCGCCGGCAATCGTCTGAACGAAAAAATCGAAGAGAAGCTCGGTGATAAGATCAGCCCCGACATCCAGAACGCCATCCGAGGGCTGCTGCAACGTCGATGACTGATGACGACTTTGGTACCGCCGTGCTGGCCTGGTACGACCTGCACGGTCGCAAGGACCTGCCCTGGCAACAGGGCGTGACGCCCTATCGCGTCTGGGTCTCGGAGATCATGCTCCAGCAGACCCAGGTCGCTACCGTACTGGGCTATTTCGATCGCTTCATGCAGGCGCTGCCTACCGTCGAGGCGCTGGCCGCGGCTCCGGAAGACGAGGTCCTGCACCTCTGGACCGGCCTCGGCTACTACAGCCGCGCGCGCAACCTGCACAAGGCCGCCAAGACCGTGGTCGAGCGTCATAGCGGCGAATTTCCCCGCAGCGTCGAAGCCCTGGCCGAATTGCCCGGCATCGGGCGCTCCACCGCCGGGGCCATCGCCAGCCTAAGCATGAACATCCGCGCCCCGATCCTCGACGGCAACGTCAAACGCGTCCTGGCCCGCTACACCGCCACCACCGGCTATCCCGGCGAACCCGCTGTGGCCCGCCGCCTGTGGGAAGTGGCCGACCGCCTGATGCCTCGCGAGCGGGTCGGCCCCTACACCCAGGCGATGATGGACCTGGGCGCCACCCTCTGCACCCGCAGCAAACCCAGCTGCCTGCTGTGTCCGGTCAAGCCGGGCTGCCGCGCCCACCTGCTGGGTCAGGAAACCGCCTTTCCCACGCCCAAGCCGCGCAAGACGCTGCCGCAGCGGCAGACGCTGATGCCGCTGTTCGTCAACGACGCCAATGCCGTGCTCCTGCAGCGCCGCCCCTCGACCGGTCTCTGGGGCGGTCTCTGGGGTCCGCCGGAGGTGGCCGATGCGGCCGAGCTCGAAGCCCTCGCCGAGCGCCAGGGTCTGGTCATCGACGAACGCCAGGCGCTGCCCGGCCTGGTGCACACCTTCAGCCACTTCCAGCTGGCCATCGAACCCTGGCTGGTACAGGTGGACCACCGCCAGCACCGCGTGGCCGAGGGCGACTGGCTTTGGTATAACCTCGCCTCCCCGCCGCGCCTGGGCCTTGCCGCCCCGGTGCAGAAACTGCTCAAGCGCGCCGAGCAGGCGCTCAAAGGAGAACCCGCATGACCCGCACCGTGATGTGCCGCAAGCACAAGCAGGAGCTGCCCGCCCTCGATCGTCCGCCCTATCCCGGCGTCAAGGGCGAAGACATCTATCAGCACGTCTCCAAGCAGGCCTGGGAAGAGTGGCAGAAGCACCAGACCATGCTCATCAACGAGCGTCGGCTGAACATGATGAACGCCGAGGATCGCAAGTTCCTGCAGGCCGAGATGGATAAGTTCCTGTCCGGCGAAGACTACGCCCAGGCCGAGGGTTACGTACCTCCCAGCGCCTGAGTCGACGGCTAAGCGCCCGAAAAATCTAAATATTTTCGGGCCCACTGTTGACACAGGGTCGAGAAACGCTTTTAATGCGCCCCGTTGCCCAGGTAGCTCAGTTGGTAGAGCAGGGGATTGAAAATCCCCGTGTCGGCGGTTCGATTCCGTCCCTGGGCACCAAGACAAGCTTCCGGATCCTGCGGGATCTGGAAATCAGAAAAACCGGCCTAGCGCCGGTTTTTTTGTGCCCGCGCCATTTGCCCGCCGGCAGCCAGAGCACTTGGGCGCCACCTTGCTCACGCCGGTGCCGGGGTCCCGTCCACCGCGCCAAGATGGATCGCTAGCCACACCGTGGCGACCGCAGGATCGGTGTAGGTCACCCAGTGCTCGGTATCAGCCGGGATGAACAGCGTGTCGCCCGGTTCGAGCACCACCTCCCGCCCCTCCAGGGCGATCCGGGCAGTACCCCTCAGCAGCACCACCCATTCCTCGTGGGCCTGCCGCCAGGGCGCCTCCGCCGGCGTCGTCTGGCCCTGGGAGACGATCCGTTCGATGCGGCAACCCGGTCGCTCCAGCAGGGACGTGAACACCTCCGCCGCGGAGGCATCGGGCAGGTCGCGAAACAGATTGGGCATGACGTTTTCTCGCTGGGCCTCGCGCCAGGGCGCGCTAAGGTCATCCAGACTGCGCCTGCCCGAGCAGACGCTCAAGTCTCGCAGGGATCTGCGTCCCCCAGGAGTCGCCATCTTGGCCTCAGGTGTTCTGCCATTTGCCATCAAGAGTGCGATCCGCCCGACCTTTTCACCAGGTCGTCCCCCTGTGGTAGAGGATTTCGGCGATGATCGAGCACAGGAGTGGCAGCCTGTTCAGGGCGCCGCTCGACCCTGGCTGACCATCGGGCTCAGCCAGATTTCGCATAAGGCGCACGGAGGCGCTCACTGCATGCCTATCCCCTCGATCCCCCTTGTCGCTCCCACCCTGCCGGGCGCGCGCTCCCAGGATATCGTCGCTCAGCCTGGCCCGCTTGCCGCCGAGCCCACCGCACCCTTCTGGCTCAGACTCCTGAACGGCGTCAGCCTCTGGCTGAACCGCTTGTTTCTCGGCCTGGTCATGGCGCTTATCGGCTTTACCTTATGGCACTGGTGGCAGGGATGAAGCGGCGGCTGGATCAGCTGGAGCTGACCATCCTGATGTGCGGCATCGGTCTCTTGGCCATGGCGCTCATTGTCGCCGTGGGCATGCAGGGCCTGGACTGGGCCTGAGCCGGCGGTCGGCCTTACCGGACCTTTACCTCGCCTGACGTCCGCTGACCGCCAAAGGTGTTTCATGGTGACGCGGCCTATCGAGCGCCGCGAGGAGAGCACCATGGCATCGCGAGCGTCGTTGATTCTGCTGTTGACCGCCACCCTGACCGCCAGCGGCCTGGCTGCCGCCTACGAGGGTCCCGATCAGGAACAACCCTGGACGGGCCGCCCCGCGATGATCGCCGAGGGCGGCGAATTCCTGCCGGCAGGCGAATTTCGACGGCATCACCGGCATCACCCCTATTACCGCAGGGATCGCTATCCCTACAGCTATTACCAGCCCTATCCGCAACCGGGTTATGGCGCCCCCCACTGGCGGCCGGTACCGCGGGGCTACTACCCCTACCAGCCGACTTACGAACCCCGCCCCTATTACGGACCACCCCGCCATTGGTGAACTGCTTGGCATCACGGCGGCGAGATGATGGCCTTTTGCGATGAGCCACACAGGGAGATGTTTGCCATAGGAGCAGAATGCCATCACCCATTAGGCTTTAGGGCGCCGCCAACATGTATGAGAGAGACGATGTAATCTGCATGGCTTGCCTTGCGACCATGGCTGCGGCCTTCACCGGCTTCATCATGGTGATGGCCCTGTTGTAATCGCCAGATAGACGAAACCCCGCCGAAGCGGGGTTTCGAAGGCGGCATGGCGCGGTCCTAGATAGGACGACTGCCATATTTGCTGTCGGGCTTCTTCGGCGGATCGGCGACTACATTGGCGTCGATCTCCTGGACCCTGCCACCACGGGCCAGGAAGTCCTGCATGGCCTTTTCCAACGCATCCCGCTCACGCTGCTTGGCTTCCACCGAAGGCAGCTCTTCGGGCTCGGGTTCACGCTTCTTCTTGGCCTTGCTCCCGGACGCGGGCGCTTCGCTTTCCCCACTCTCCTCTTGCTCGGCGTCGTCGGTTGCAGCAGCGAAGTCTTCGTTATCGCCCTCTTCTTCCGCGCCTGTCTCCAGGTCGTCCTGCTCCATATCTTCGTCGCTCATAAACCGCCTCCACAGACTTTGGCAAAATCGGACCGCGCGTTTTGACGCGGCCTCTTAAAAAAAATTCCTGGCTATTCGCCTTGCAACGTCGCGATCAGGCGCCGTGCGCCGCCCTGGTCGCGATGCTCGCCCAGATAGATGCCCTGCCAGGTTCCCAAGGCCAGGCGCCCCGCCTGGACCGGCAGACTCAGGCTGCAGCCGAGCAGACTGCTCTTGAAATGCGCGGGCAGGTCATCCGGCCCTTCGTAGTCGTGTTCATAACCGGCCTGCCCCTGGGGCACCAGCTGATTGAAGAACCGCTCGAAGTCGCGACGCACCGCCCCATCGGCATTTTCATTGATGGTCAACGAAGCCGAGGTGTGCTGCAGCCAGAGGTGCAGCAGGCCGATCCGGCATTCGCCAAGCTCGGGCAATTGCTCCAGCACCTCAGCGGTGATGAGATGGAAGCCACGCGCCCGAGCGCGCAGGGAAAAGCTCCGCTGCAGCCACATGAACAACCCCCGCCGACTGACTGGGCGCGCATTCTAGCGCGACGATCGGAAAAGCAAAGCGGTGATTGCACACCGCTGGCGTGCAGTCTAGACACAGCAGGCTGGCGGTTGTTCCAGCCGTATGGCGGACATGAAAAAGGCGCCTCGCGGCGCCTTTTTGCAGAGCGGCGGCTTACAGGTTGTAGCCACGCTCGTTGTGCAGGGTGAGGTCCAGACCCACGGTTTCCTCTTCCTCGTTGACTCTCAGCCCCATGACCACGTCCAGAACCTTGAGGATCACGAAGGTGACGATACCGGTGTAGACGATGGTGAAGGCCACGCCCTTGAACTGGATGAACAGCTGGGCACCGATGTCGGTCACGGTACCGAAGCCACCCAGGGACGGGGCAGCGAAGACACCGGTCAGCAGGGCGCCGACGATGCCGCCGATGCCGTGCACGCCAAAGGCGTCCAGGGAGTCGTCGTAGCCCAGCTTGCGCTTGAGGCTGGTGGCGGTGAAGAAGCAGATCACGCCGGCGGCGAGGCCGATGATCAGGGCGCCCATGGGACCGGCGGTACCGGCGGCCGGGGTGATGGCGACCAGACCGGCGACCACGCCGGAGGCGATGCCCAGGGCGCTCGGCTTACCGTGGGTGATCCACTCGGCGAACATCCAGCCCAGGGCGGCAGCGGCGGTGGCGATCTGGGTGGTCAGCATGGCCATGCCGGCGGTGCCGTTGGCAGCGGCGGCGGAACCGGCGTTGAAGCCGAACCAGCCGACCCACAGCATGGCGGCACCGACCAGGGTATAGCCCAGGTTGTGCGGAGCCATGGGGGTGGTGGGATAGCCCTTGCGCTTGCCCAGGACCAGGGCCGCGACCAGACCGGCCACACCGGCGTTGATGTGCACCACGGTGCCGCCAGCGAAGTCCAGTACGCCCCAGTCCCACAGCAGGCCGCCGTCACCGCTCCAGACCATGTGGGCGATGGGCGCGTAGACGAAGGTGAACCACAGGCCGGTGAAGACCAGCATGGCGGAGAACTTCATGCGCTCGGCGAAGGCTCCGACGATCAGCGCGGGAGTGATGATGGCGAAGGTCATCTGGAAGGTGACGAAGACGCTTTCCGGGAACAGGGCGGTGGCCGAGGTCACGGCATCATGCTGCAGACTGGACAGGAAGGCCTTGCCCAGACCGCCGATGAAGGAATTGAAGTTGGTGACGCCCTTCTCCATGCCGGTGGTGTCGAAGGCCAGGCTGTAGCCGTAGACCATCCACAGGATACTGACGAGGCCGGTGATGGCGAAGCACTGCATCATCACCGAGAGGACGTTCTTGGCACGCACCATGCCGCCATAGAACAGCGCGAGACCCGGGATGGTCATGAACAGCACCAGGGCTGTCGAGACCAGCATCCAGGCCGTATCCCCGCTGTTGATGGCTGGTGCCGCAGCCGCTTCCTGGGCCATGGCCAGGCCCGGCAGCGCTACGAAAGACATGAGGGCTCCTAGCCCTGCGTAGGTGCGCAGAGTCATCGTTGTTTCTCCTGGGGCTCGTGTGGGGTTGGGCGGTCGGTTAGCGCGTCAGATGGCGTCTGTGTCGGTTTCGCCGGTGCGGATGCGGATGGCTTGCTCGAGATTCACCACGAAGATCTTGCCGTCACCGATCTTGCCGGTGTTGGCGGCCTTGGTGATGGCCTCGATGACGCGGTCGAGCTGATCGTCGGCGATGGCGACGTCGATCTTGACCTTGGGCAGGAAGTCGACGACGTATTCGGCGCCGCGATAGAGCTCGGTATGGCCCTTCTGACGGCCAAAGCCCTTGACCTCGGTAACGGTGATGCCTTGCACACCGATCTCGGACAGCGACTCACGCACGTCGTCGAGCTTGAACGGCTTGATGATGGCGGTGACTAGTTTCATGAACTTCTCCCGATTGAGTTGACTGGCCCCAGGAAAACAAACCCCGGCCCAAGTCTAGCGCAGTGACCGTCTGTTTAACCGTTGGCGTGGTAATCGCCGTGGTCACGGCAGAAGCGGCCAGAGCGCGCCTCTGCCCCAGGCGCCCTCTGACGCCCGTCTCTGCTATCGGCAGTAGCAGAAAGCTTGCCAGGTTTGTGAAGGTGTACGGATTTCGGGCGCCAGCCCGCCTGGCGCGCCTCCTGAAGGGGCAATGCCCAGTCCCGCGGGCAACACTTTGCACCAACAGCGAACAGCTCTGGCCCGGGACTGGCACCAAAGCGGTGCAGAGGCGCGGCCGGGGGCGGCACACCCGCTGTGCTACACTCGGGCCGTGATCCATTGCAGGGGATAAGCCATGTCTACCACCCGTTCGCTGTTCGATTCCCTGACTCAGCAGGCCAGCCGGCTGTTCGGTCAGGACTCGCCGCTGCCCAAGGCCGAGATCGAAAGTCAGTTCAAGGCACTGCTGCAAGGCGCCCTGAGCAAGCTCGATGTGGTCAGCCGTGACGAATTCGATGCCCAGATGGCCGTGCTGGCCCGCACCCGTGCGCGCCTGGAAGCCCTCGAGGCACGCCTGACCGAGCTGGAAAAGCCGCAGACCGCCGAGGTCAAGCCGCCGGTCACCCCGGCCACGGACGTCGCGCCCGCCGATTGATCCCCAAGGGCGCGCCAGGATGGTGCAGCCCTGAGTCTGGCGAATCACGATCAAGGAGAGATCATGTCGCTTGCCCTCGTTCATACCCGCGCCCAGGTGGGCGTGGAAGCGCCGCCGGTATTGGTCGAGGCGCACCTGGCCAATGGCCTGCCCGCCCTCACCCTGGTCGGCCTGCCGGAAACCGCCGTCCGCGAAGCCAAGGATCGGGTGCGTAGCGCCATCCTCAATGCCGGCTTCGAATTCCCCAGTCGCCGTATCACCCTCAATCTCGCGCCCGCCGACCTGCCCAAGGACGGCGGCCGCTTCGACCTCGCCCTGGCCATCGGCATCCTCGCCGCCAGCGGACAGCTACCGACGCAGGGCCTCGACGGCTATGAATGCCTGGGTGAGCTGGCCCTGTCGGGCGCGGTGCGGGCGGTGCGCGGCGTGCTGCCTGCAGCGCTGGCGGCCCGAGCCGCCGGCCGCATCCTGGTGGTGCCCCGCGCCAATGCCGAGGAAGCCTGCCTGGCCAGTGGCCTCAGGGTGCTGGCGGTCGATCACCTGCTGGAGTTCGCCGGTCACCTGAGTGGCCAGGCCGTGCTGAACACCTATCAGCCCAGCGGCCTGCTGCGCACCCCACTGCCCTATCCCGATCTCGCCGAGGTCCAGGGCCAGCAGGCGGCCAAGCGCGCCCTGGTGGTGGCCGCGGCGGGTGCCCACAACCTCCTGCTGGCCGGTCCACCGGGAACCGGCAAGACCCTGCTCGCCAGTCGCCTGCCAGGGCTCCTGCCGCCCCTGGATGAAGAAGAGGCGCTGCAGGTGGCCGCCATCCATTCGGTGGCCGGTCCCGAGCCGCTGGAACACTGGCCGCAGCGACCCTTTCGCCAGCCGCACCATTCGGCGTCCGGCCCGGCGCTGGTGGGCGGCGGCAGCCGACCCGGTCCCGGCGAGATCACCCTGGCCCACCGCGGCGTGCTGTTTCTCGACGAGTTGCCGGAATTCGATCGCAAGGTGCTGGAAGTGCTGCGCGAGCCTCTGGAAAGTGGCGAGATCGTCATCGCCCGGGCACGGGAGCGGGTGCGCTTTCCGGCCCGCTTCCAGCTGGTGGCGGCGATGAATCCCTGTCCCTGTGGCTACCTGGGTGATCCCAGCGGCCGCTGCCGCTGCAGCCCGGAGCAGATTCTGCGCTACCGCGGCAAGCTGTCCGGTCCGCTGCTGGACCGCATCGACCTGCACCTGACGGTAGCCCGCGAGCACCTACGGCTGGGCGCCTCAGCGGCCAGTGAGCTCACGACGGCGGAGGCCGCGCGCCAGGTGGCCGAAGCCCGGGCCCTCCAGCTGGCGCGCCAGGGGCGACCCAACGCCCTGCTCGGCCTCGATCAACTACACCAGGTCTGCGCCCTGAGCGAGGCCGATCAGCGCTGGCTGGAAGGCGCGGGCGAACGCCTGAATCTGTCCCTGCGCGCCCTGCACCGGGTGGTCAAGGTGGCCCGCACCCTGGCCGATCTCGCCGGCCAGGCCGAGATCCAGCGGCCACAGCTGGCGGAAGCGCTGCAGTATCGGGCGAGTCACTAGGCACCGGCAGGCGGGCCGTAGTGTCGCGGCGGCTCCTGCAGGCGATCTCGCAGCGCCTGGTTTTCCTGGGCCAGCTCGAAGCACATGGCCCGCCACTGGTGGGCCAGCTCGCGATAATCGTCCCGCTCCGCCCGCAGCATGGTCAGCATGCGTTCGACGGCCTGCACCGCCTCGTTGGATACGCCCATGACACCCCTCCTCTTATACTGTATTTGTATACAGTAGTCAGAGTATTGCAGCCAGGCAAGGGTCAAGGTGCGCAGGAATGAAAAAGGGAGGCCTGAGCCTCCCTTTCACTGCTGCCGGAACGCTCCGGTCAGCTGAACCGACCCACCTCGGCGCTCAGGTCTTCCGCCAGATGACGCAGCTCGCCAGCGGTGCCGGCCAGCACCTCGGCGGCATCGCGCTGGGCGGCGTTGTCCACGGCGATCGCCTGGATGTTGCGGCTCAGGGCAGTGGCGGTGGTGCTCTGCTCGGCAGTGGCCTGGGCGATGCCGGAGAATTGCTCCACCGCCTCGGCGACCTGCTGGTCGATGCTGCGCAGTGCGTGGGCCACGTCGGCGTTGCGCGCCAGGCCCTGCTCCATCAGGCGATTGCCTTCGTCGATGGCGCCCATGGCACGCTGGGTCTCGCCCTGCACCGCGCCGATCATCTGCGAGATCTCGCGGGTGGCTTCGCTGGTGCGACCGGCCAGCTGCCGGACTTCGTCGGCGACGACGGCGAAGCCACGGCCCTGCTCGCCGGCCCGGGCCGCTTCGATGGCCGCGTTGAGCGCCAGCAGGTTGGTCTGTTCTGCGATCCCGCTGATGACGCCGATGATGCCGCCAATCTGCTGGGAGCGGCCGTCCAGGCCCTTGATGAGTTCGGCGGTGCTGGCCAGGGAATCGGCGATCTGTTCCAGGGCGCCCGAGGCGCCCTGCATGGCCTGGGTCCCGGTGCGGGTCTGCTGGGCGTTTTCCTGCACCAGGCGTTCGGTGCGCTGCATGCCGTCGGCGATGTTCTGGGCGGTGGCGCTGAATTCCTCCACGGCGCTGGCCATGCTGTCGACCTGGCTGGACTGCTCGGCGGAGCGCCTCAGGGTCTGGTCGGAGAGCTGGCTCAGTTGCTGGGACCGCTCGGTGACCGCGCGCGAGGAGCCACGCACCTGCTCGACGGTGGAGGCCAGGGCATCGGCCATCTGGTTGAAGCTCTGGGCGAGTTCGCCGATCTCGTCCTGGCTGCGCGCCTCGACGCGCACGCTGAGCTGACCGCGACCCAGGGCCTGGGCCCGCTCCACCAGCTGGCCCAGGGGGCTCAGCTTGTGCCGCAGCAGGACGACCGAGGCGACCACCGCCAGCACCAGGGCGATCAGGCTGCCGATGGCCAGGCGCAGGCCGACGGCGTGCACCGGGGCGTCCAGCTCGGCCTTGGGCAGGGTGGCGACCACGGTCCAGCCTTCGCCGGCGACCGGCGCGCTGACGCTGAGGAAGTCTTCATTGCCGTCCTGCCAGGTGTGCTCGCGCTGCTTGGGATCGCTCTTGAGCGCGGCGAGCAGTTCGTCATTCTTTTTCGCATTGGCCGGCGGCACCAGCCAGTGGCCCTGCTCGTCGAGCAGGGCCAGGGAGCCGGTCTCGCCGATGCGCAGCTGGGTCAGCTGGGCCAGTTGCTGGGCCTGGGCGTCGGTGTAGTCGAAGCCGACGAAGAGCACGGCGATGACCTTGCCGGCGCCGTCGCGGACCGGGGTGTACTGGGTCATGTAGGAGCGCCCGAACAGCTGGGCGCGCCCGACGTAGTTCTGCCCCTGCAGCAGACCCGCATAGGCCGGGTGCTTGCGATCAAGCTGGGTGCCGATGGCGCGGCTGCCGTCCTGCTTCTTCAGCGAGGTGGTGATACGGGTGAAGTCGTCGCCATCGCGGACGAAGATGGTGGCGACGCCACCGGTCAGCCGGGTGAAGTCGTCGACCTTGCTGAAGTCGCTGTTCAGCGCCTGACCGGCGAACAGCAGGGCGGGGGCCGTGGCGCTGCCCAGGGGCAGTCGCTCGCCAGCCAGGCTCAGGCCGCCATCGAAGCGACGCTCGAACAGATTGGCCAGCCGCTGGGTGCTGATCTTCAGGGTGCTGAGAAAGGTCTGCTGCTGATCGGAAAGCAGCCGGGCCTCGCTGCCCAGGTGCTTGCGCTGGGTGCCCTCGATGGACACGCTCAGGGCATGCAGGGCGAACAGACAGCTGCCGGCGATCACGACAATCAGTACCAGACTGAGGGCCAAGGCAAGTTGTCGGGCGATACTACGACGCGGGGAAATGACCATAGGGGGCTCCAAAGCGCCTACATCCCTGTAGGGCAGTACGAATTTGAGGGCAAGGGCGGTATCAGCGAGCGACCGCTCTAGGGCAGTCTTCTTGGCGGTTAACTGTTCTTTTATCGGCAGAGGTACGATGAACTAAAGCGAATGGCAGCAGTCTGGCGCCTTATTTATGGCGAATGACCTCTGGAAGGCTTTGGGACGCCACCTCCTGCTGCAGGAAGTCAGCCAGCTGGCGCAGGCGCGCCTGCCCCCGGCGATTGCGTGGCCAGACCAGGTAATAGGCATCGCCGCTGGCCACCGCCTCGGGCCAGGGCAAGGCGATGAGCCCGGCCGCCACGTCTTCGGCGAGCATCACCAAATCGCCGATGGAAACCCCGTAGCCACGCGCCGCCGCGGCCATGCCCAGCTCCAGGGTGTCGAACACCTGACCACCACTCAGGGGCACCGCCTGGATCAGGCCCATGGCCTGCAGCCAGCGGCGCCAGTCACGACGGTCGAAGGTAGGATGCAGCAGCTCTTCCCCTTGCAGCCGCGCCAGGTCCCAGACGCCCTCCCGGGCGGCAGCCGGCGAGCAGACCGGCACCAGCCACTCCTCGAACAGCGGCACCACCTCCCAGTCCGCCGGGAAGCGGCCGTCGCCGAGCAGCACCGCGCAGTCGAAGGGTTCATGGACGAAGTCGACCCGGTCGCTGGCCATCCAGACACTGGTGAGCTGGATGTCCAGTTGCGGACTGAGCTGGCGAAAGCGCGCCAGACGCGCCAGCAGCCAGCGCAGCGACAGGGTGGTGGGCGCCTTGAGTCTCAGGGTGCCCTCGGCCACGGCGAGATTGCCGCAGGCCCGCGCCAGGGCCTCGAAGCCCTCGCTCAGCCCCGGCAAGAGCAGCTTGCCGGGCTCGGTCAGCGCCAGCTGACGCCCGGCGCGCTCGAACAGGCGGCAGCCAAAGGTCTCTTCCAGCGTCCGCACATGGCGACTGACCGCACTCTGGGTCAGTGACAACTCCTGGGCCGCGCGGGTGAAGGAGCCATGGCGAGCGGCGGCCTCAAAGGCGCGCAAGGCATACAGCGGCGGCAGACGCGAGGAGTGCTCGGGCATGACTCAGACTCATGGATGGCATGGTTATTTTCCGATTGTGGGCGGCGCGCCCGCATCCAACAATGAGTTCTTGTCAAACGTCGGCCACCTGCTCAGCGAGATCCACCCATGTCTCTGCCGCGTCTCGAACTGCTCGCGCTGTTGCGTCTCGCCCTGCCCCTGATCGGTGCACAGCTGGCCTATGTAGCCATGGTCTTCACCGACACCCTGATGATGGGCCGCCTGGGTCTGGCAGCTCTGGCCGGTGGCGGCCTGGGGGCGGCGGTCTACTCCTTCGTCTCGGTGATCTGCGTGGGCGTGATCACCGCGGTGGCCAATCTGGCGGCCTTGCGCCGGGGTGCGGGGGATACCGCAGGGGTGGCGGCGGTCACCGCGGCCGGGATCTGGATCGCCGGGGTGCTGGCGCTGCTGGCCGGCACCCTGCTGTGGCATATCGAACCGCTGCTGGCCCTGGCCGGCCAGCCGGAAGAGAGTCGCCAGGCGGCCGGCGTCTTCCTGCGCTGCCTGGCCTTCGCCCTGCCCGGCCACCTGCTGTTCATGACCCTGCGCGGTTTCACCAGTGCCCTGGAAAGACCCGGGCCGGTGCTGACCATCGTGCTCGGCGCGGCGCTGCTCAATGCCCTGTTCAACCTGGCGCTGCTGCACGGCTGGAGTGGCCTGCCGCAACCCGGGCTGCCAGGCATCGGCGCGGTGACGGCGGTGGTGATGAATGGCGCGGCGCTGTGCCTGGCACTGTACATCGCGCGCCATCCGGCCTACGCCGCCTATCCCCTCGCCCACTACCTGCGGCGTCCGGACCGCCGTGCCCTCGCCGACACCCTCGGCCAGGGCCTGGCGATCAGTGGCACCTATGCGGTGGAAGCCTGCCTGTTCCTGTCGGCGGCGCTGTGCATGGGCGCCCTGGGTGCCACCGCCCTGGCGGCCCATCAGATCGCCAACCAGCTGGTCTACCTGGTGTTCATGCTGCCGGCCGGCCTCTCCTATGCCACCAGCATCCGCATCGGCCAGCACCAGGGCGCGGGCCGGCCGCGCGAGGCCCTGCTGGTGGGCCGGCTGGCCATCGGCGGCGGCGCCCTGGTGATGCTGGGCATCGCCCTGCTGTTCTGGAGCTTTCCCGGCTGGCTGGTGAGGCTGTTCCTGGCGGATGCGCAAAGCCCGGTGGCGGAGCTGGCACGCCAGCTGGTGCTGATCGCGGCGGTGTTCGTCCTCTTCGACGGTACCCAGAGCATCGCCCAGGGTGCGCTGCGGGGTATCCGCCAGGCACGCCTGGGCTTCTACGGCGGATTGCTCTGCTACTGCCTGATCGGCGCCAGCGGTGCCTGGCTGCTGGGCGTCCAGCTGGGTATCGGCCCCCATGGCGTCTGGTGGGGCCTGGCATTTGGACTGGCCTGTGCGGCGCTGCTGCTGACCGGTGCCTTCGAATGGCTGATGCGGCGGCAGCTGGGCGCGGGCTCCGCGGCGGTTGCGCCGGAGCCGCTGGCCGCGCCGCGCGGCGTGGCACAAAACGGCTGAGCGCCGCGGCGGCGCAAGCGTTTTACCAAGTGGTCCACTTTTGCCCGCTGCGCTAGACTAAAGGCTTTGGGCCACCCCGGCGTTGCGACCGGTGTTCCGGGCCCCAGGATAGCCAGAGATGCAACGTTTCATCGTCGCCGACGACCATCCGCTGTTTCGTGAAGGCCTGGTGCGCATCCTGCGGCAGCTGCAGCCTCAGGCGCGGGTGGAACAGGCAGACAGCCTGCAACAGGTCCTGGAACTGGCACGCCAGGGCGAGCCGCCCAGCGGGCTGCTGCTGGACCTGCTCTATCCTGGCCAGGACCTGAGCTTTTCGCTGCGCGCCCTGCGCCAGGAATTCAAGCGCAGCACCCTGATCGTGGTCTCGATGCTGGAAGACGCCACGGTGATCGAACATATCCTGGCAGCCGGCGTGGACGGCTTCATCGGCAAGGCGCTGCCGCCAGCGGCCATGGCCGAGGCGATCGCCGACTGCCTCGCCGGGCAACCGGTGGTGCGCTATGCCATGCCGAGCCTGGCCCCGGTCAACCTGGCGCCCGATAGCCGGGTGCAGGCGCTGACGCCGCGGCAACTGGAGGTGCTCGGCCTGATCACCCAGGGCCTGAGCAACAAGGAGATCGCCCGGATCCTGGCCATCTCGCCCTTTACCGTGCGTATCCATGTCTCCGCCCTGCTGCGCACCCTGGGCGTCAGCAGCCGCGCGGCGGCGGCCGCCTTCGGCGCCAAGGCCGGTCTCGGCGCCCAGCGCTCACTCAGCTAGCCGCGACGCGAAAGGCCAGCAGCAGGGCTCGCAATTCCGCCGGTCGCACCGGCTTGGCCAGCACCGGGATCTCGGCGTCGCCCAGCGCCTGCTGCACCTGGGGGATGTCATGGCCGGTCACCACGATGGCCGGAATACGCCGGCCCTGCAGCCGATTGAGATAGGCGATGCAATCGGCGCCCGAGGCGCTGCGATCCAGATCGAAATCGGTGATCACCAGGTCGCAGCTCACGGCGCCGGAGGGGGTGCTGGTGGCGGTGGTGACCTCGCAGCCCCAGCTGCGCAGCAGGGTCGCGGTGGCCAGCAGCACATTGGCATCGTCTTCGACGAGCAGGATCCGCCAGCCGGCGAGCAGGTGCTGGGGTCCGCTCACCGGTCGTGGCCGCGCCTCCAGCGGCAGGGTGGCCAGCGGCAGGCCCTGGAGCGCGACCGCGGTACCGCGACCGAGGCGCGAGCGGATGGTCAGCCGCAACTCGAGCAGGGTGGCGATGCGTTGCACGATGGACAGCCCCAGGCCGACGCCCTCGATGTCGCGATCGCGCGTTTCCCGCACCCGATAGAATTCCTCGCACAGGTGCGGCAGGTGCTCGGCGGCGATGCCCGGCCCCTGGTCGTAGACCACCAGGGCGAGCTGGCCCTGGCGGCGGCGCACCGCCAGCAGCAGGGGCTTGCCCGGAGCGTACTTGAGGGCGTTGGACAGCAGATTCTGCAGCGAGGTGAGCAGCAGCGCCGGGTCGCTGTAGACCTGCAGGCCACAGGCACGCCAGCGAATCTCCACCCCGGCCCAGCGCGCCGCCTCGGCGTTCTGCCGCACCAGGTCGCCGAACAGGCTATCCAGATCGACCACCGTGCGCCGCGGACTGACCTGCTTCTGATCGAGGGTGTAGATGTCCAGCAGCGAGCGGAACAGCTGCTCGACGCCGAGCAGCGAGCGGTCGATGTTGTCGACCAACCGCCCCTGATCGGCGCTCAGCTGGCCGTCGCGCAGGCAGGCGGTGAACAGGCCGATGGAGTGGATCGGCTGGCGCAGGTCGTGGCTGGCCTGGGCCAGGAAGCGCGCCTTGGCCAGGTTGGCCGCCTGGGTCTCGCGCAGCGAATCCTGGATGCGGGCCAGCAGGAAATGCACGTAACCGGGCACCAGCAGCGCGGTCACCAGCATCATCAGCGCCACCGTGGGATAGCGCTGCAGGAAGGGCATCCCGGCGATGATGGCGGTCAGGGCGGTCAGCGACAGCCCGGTGGCCAGCAGCAGGTAGCCACGCCCATAGCGCAGGCCGTTGCCCACCGTGACCCAGAGCAGCACGCCGAACAGCGGCAGCAGGGCCTCGCCGCTGGTGATGGAGGAAAAGGTGATGGCGCTGAAGTCCAGGCTCATGGCCAGCAGGCGCCGCCAGGGCTTCACTCCCGGTCGCCGGCGGATCTCGAAGAACAGGCCGACGGCCGCCACGGCGAACAGGGCGTAGCACAGCAGGTTGGCCAGCAGGATGGACGTGTCGAACAGCCCCCAGGCCCAGGCGCCGATGATGTAGGCCGAGGCGGGCAGGATGAAGGCCAGGCGCACCTTGGCCTGACCGAGTTCGGGATCGCGGGGGCTGACGCCCAGGGTCTGGGTCGCTGCGCTCATGACGCCAGATAACCCAGTTGCCAGGCTCGCGGGATCAGGCGAAAGATCACCGCCAGGATGGCGGCCAGGGCCGCGCTGGCGTACCAGGCCGCCAGGCCCAGTCCCGCCTCCAGCGCAGCGCCCAACACCCCGCCGAGCAGCATGCCCAGCCAGGGCACCAGCTGGATGCGCCAGCCGCGGCGGCGTTCGCCCAGCAGCCAGTGACCCAGGCCGCGTCCGAAACGCGACAGGGCGCCGGTGACATAGGTGAGGCCGATGGGCAGGCCATAGACCTGCTCCACCACCGCATTGACCATGCCCATGGCGAACACCCCGGTCAGCAGCGCCAGGTGGCCCAGGGGCAGGCTGGCCGCCAGCACCAGCAGCAGGGCCAGCAGGCCGAGCAGCAGGCAGGCGCGCTGGCGGGTCAGCCGCTGCAGCAGCACACCGCCGGCATTGCCCAGCACGAAGGTGCCGATGGCCAGCGCCAGGTGCCCCGCGGCGGCCCAGCGGCCTGCCGCCACATCGGCAGCGAGACGGGTGGTATTGCCGCTCATGAAGGAAACGAAATCGCCGGTGGCGAGAAAGCCGATGGCATCGGTCATGCCGGCCAGCAGCGACAGGCCGGCGACCAGCGCCAGGCCGACCGCGCCATGCCGTGGTGTCACGGGCGGAAGAGAAGCAGAGGGATTCATGGCAGCCATCCTGGCGCGGCAGCGAAACACGGCTGCCAGTGTGGAACGTCCAGGGTTCCGGCGCCATGGGCGGCCTCCTGGAAGGCGCCCTGGGCTAGACTGATGGACCCGCCTGGCCGGAGGCCTCGTGACCACGCCCCTGTTCGCCCTGGTATTGCTCGCCGCCCTGTTGCACGCCGGCTGGAACGCCCTGCTCAAGATCGGCCTCGATCGCTTTCTCACCGCCAGCCTGATCCAGATCGGCGCCGGCCTTGCCGCGCTGCTGGCGCTGCCCTTCGTCGCCCTGCCGCCCGCCGTGGCCTGGCCGTGGATCGCCCTCTCCGCCCTGCTGCACATCGGCTACAACGCTTTTCTCGCCCGCGCCTATCGCTATGGCGATCTCGGCCAGGTCTATCCCCTCTCTCGCGGCAGCGCGCCGTTGCTGGTCAGCCTGGTGGCCTTTCTCGCCCTCGGCGAAAGGCTTTCGGCACCCGCCCTGCTCGGCCTCGGCCTGCTGGTGACCGGGCTCGCCCTGATGGCGCTGCTCGGCGCTCGGCGCGGCACGCCACCCAGCCCGGCGCTGCTGGTCTGCGCCTTCACCACCGGCAGCTTCATCGCCGCCTACACCCTGGCCGATGCCCTCGGCGCCCGCGCCAGTGGCAATGCCGTGGCCTATGCCCTCTGGCTGTTCGCGGTCAACGGCGTGGTGGCGGCGCTGGTCCTGCGGCTGAGCCGCGGCGCCACGGCCTTCGCCGGGCTCGGTCCGCACTGGCGCGCCGGGCTGGCGGGCGGCGTCATGTCGATGCTGGCCTACAGCCTGGTGATCGTCGCCACCACCCAGGCGCCCATCGGCCTGGTCTCGGCGCTGCGCGAGACCAGCGTGCTGTTCGCCCTGCTGATCGGGGTCTTCTGGCTGCATGAAAGCCTGCCGCTGGGCCGCATCTGCGCCGGTCTGGCCATCGTCGCCGGGGTGGTGGCGATCAAGCTGGCCTGAACGGAGCGCCGCAGGAGCGGCTAAGCTGAGCCTTCTTTCGACCAGGACGGACCCATGGGCAAATCGCTGCGACTTTCGGAAAAATGGTTCAACCGCGGCCTCTGGCTGCTGGCGCTGGTGTTCGCCGGTTTTCTCATCGGCCTGGGCGGCACCCTGGTCGGCGATCTGCCCCAGGTGGAGCAGCAGCAGCGTCTGGAAGACTTCATGGACCCTGCCGCCACCGCCGCGGCCCGGGAAGACCAGCGCCAGGCCCAGCTGGCCAGTCGTCAGGCCAGCGACGCCCTGGAACAGGCGCAACTGCGGCAGACCGCGGCCGCGAGCAGCTACCAGGCCAATCGCGAGACCTTCGACAACTGGCTGGCGACCCGCCAGACCACCCAGCGCCCCGAGCAGGACGCCGAACTGATCGCCCGCAGCCGCGCCCTGGACGAACTCAAGGCCGGCGAGCGGGTGGCGGAGCAGGAGGTGGAACGCCAGCAGCAGGCGCTGCTGGATGCCGAGCAGCGCGCCGACAATGCGCAGCGCAGTCTGGCCACCCTCGGTGAGTCGGCGCAGTCGGCCTGGCTGGAGGCGCGCCAGCAGGCCGAGCTGCGGGTCTTTCTCTATCGCCTGGCGCTGACCCTGCCCCTGCTGGCGGTGGCGGCCTGGCTGTTCGTCCGCCAACGCAAGAGCACCTGGTGGCCCTTCGTCTGGGGCTTCATCTTCTTCGCGCTGTTCGCCTTCTTCGTCGAGCTGGTGCCCTATCTACCCAGCTATGGCGGCTATGTGCGCTATCTGGTGGGCATCCTGCTGACCGTCCTGGGCGGGCGCTACGCCATCCGCGCCCTGCAGGACTATCGCGCGCGTCTGGCGCTCAAGGAAGCCCAGCCGGACACCGTCAGACGCGAAGAGCTGCACTACGACACCGCCCTGGCGCGGCTGGCCAAGGGCGTCTGTCCGGGTTGCGAGCGACCGGTGGACCTCAAGGACCCGGGGATCGATTTCTGCCCCCATTGCGGCATCGGCCTGCACGACCACTGCGGCGCCTGCCAGACCCGCAAGAGTGCCTTCGCGCATTTCTGCCACGCCTGTGGGACGGCAGCGCGTGGAGGGCCAGGCGCCTAATCCCGCTTCTTTCGCGTCAGCAACCAGACCTCCCTACTCAGCTCCCACAACTCTGAGGGCAATTTGCCGCAAACATAGTCGGATTCGTCTTGTGCCATGAGGCGCATCCCCTCGCGGTGCGATAAACGCCGCGACCCGTCGTTCAAGGCTGCCTTGGGCACACGCATACACGGGCGCTGCAGGTCCTCGAACCAAAAGGTATTCACCGCAGCGCAGGCCTCACTCATGAGCCCCTGTCGCCAAAAAACTGGAGAAAGCCAGAAACCGCGATTGTTATCTGGCTCGTCATGCAGGCTGATGACGCCGATCAGGACTTCTGGATCGCTACGTAGGCGCAGTGACCAGTGCCATTCAATACCCCGCGCCATGCCTGGCAAAGCGATGTCCTGCAAGAAACGCCGAGCGCCATCTTCCGGGTAAGGCCAGGGAATATGCGCGGTCATGTACCGCACGATCTCCCATTGCGGAAAGATCCGCTGGATCGCTTCTGCATCCTCCAGTTGCAAGGGGCGTAGCAGCAAGCGGGGCGTCTGCAGCATGGGCAACGGCATGGCGGACTCCGGTCAGGTTCCCGACTGGAGCCTAACCTACCTTCAGCGCTTGTTCGAACTGGCGTTGACGCCCTTTTCGGTGTGCTCGCCGGCGTGCTCGTGCAGCTGGCCGGTGGGGTCCTGCAGCTGGATGATCTTGCCCTGCTGCCAGGCATCGGCGCCGGGGACGACCGTGGGCGTGGGCAGATCGGCGCGGGCGGCCTTGGTCTCGGTGGAGGAGACGCCCAGGCGGCGGTCACGCTCGGCGAGCAGCTTGGGATCGAGCTGGCCATCGGCGGTGAAGCCCATCATCAGCTGGGGCACGCCCAGCGGCAGCTGCAGGTCCTGATCGGTATGCCAGGTGTGCCAGGTCTTGCCGTAGGTATGCACCAGCTTGTCCATCAGCCGGTGCTCGGCCACCTGGGGCACGCCGGGCGCGACCAGCTGACCCGACTTCACCTCATGCACATGGCTGTGCCAGAGCGCCTTCTCGGCCGCGGGCAGGGTCTTGAACAGCCGCTCGCTGATGATGTACTCGACGCCCATCAGCTTGGCATCGGCGACATTGCCGTCGTAGATCACGCACTGGAACATCTCTTCGCCCAGGACGCTGCAATAGTGGTGAGCTTCCATCTGGCTATCGGGGTGGCCGTTGTAGAAATGGAAGCCGTCCAGATAGGTGTTGAGGGCGGCGATGGGCGGCTTGCGCTGCAGCACGTCGGCGCCGGCTTCGAGCACTCGGGTATCGGTCTGGGCGGGGGCACCCGGCACCGGGACCGGCGACTGGGTATCGTTGGCGGCCTGGGTCAGCGGGGCGCAGGCGAGCAGCAGCAAGGCAGGGAGTCGGCGGGCATTCATGGCGGATTCTCGACGGGAGCTTGCCGGGTTCGAAGGCCGGGCAGACGCCAAGGTTCCACCGCTGCGCTAGGCTCGTCATATGAATGTCATGCAACGGCCATAAATTCGTCATCGTCTGCGCCTGGCCTTTCGGTATAAGCGAAACGCCACCGCCACACCTTTGCACCTCTGGCCTCTTCTCTCTGTCGGGACGACTCAATGAACGCACACAGCTCTCCCTCTGGTCATGCCCTGCGCCGCGTGGTCTTCAACAAGAAGGGCGGTGTCGGCAAGTCCAGCATCGCCTGCAACCTGGCGGCCATCAGCGCCCACGAGGGCTATCGCACCCTGCTGGTGGATCTCGATCCCCAGGCCAACTCCAGCCAGTACCTCACCGGCCAGGTGGGCGACGACCTGCCCCACGGCATCGCCGACTTCTTCAAGCAGACCCTGAGCGGCGGCAAGAAGGCCCAGGCCAACATCCACGCCACCGCCTGGCCGAACCTGGATCTGATCGCCGCCTCGGGCGAGCTGAGCGAGCTGCAGTTCAAGCTCGAAGCCAAGTACAAGATCCAGAAACTCGCCAAGTACCTCGACAAGCTCGGCGAAGACTATGACCGCATCTACCTGGATACCCCGCCGGCGCTGAACTTCTACAGCATCTCGGCGCTGATCGCCGCCGACCGCTGCCTGATCCCCTTCGACTGCGATGTCTTCGCCCAGCAGGCGCTGTACGACCTGATCGAGGAGCTGGAGGAGATCCGCGAGGACTACAACGAGAAGCTCACGGTCGAGGGCATCATCATCAACCAGTACCACGCCCAGGCCAGCACCCCGCGCCAGCTGATCGAGGAACTCCAGGCGCGCGACCTGCCGGTGCTGGCGGCGCCGCTGATGTCGTCGGTGAAGATGCGCGAATCCCACCAGCAGCATCGCCCGCTGATCCACCTCGACCCAGGCCACAAGCTGACCCGGCAGTACCTGGAGCTGTTCGCCCTGCTGGAAGGCTGAGGGCGCCACAGCGCAAGAACGTTCAAGACGGCGGCGACGCGGTGCGGCACCCTGGGCATCCCCTGCCTTCCGGAGCCCTGCCGATGACCGCTTCCCGCCGCCGCGCCTTTCTCCAGGGCGCCTGGCAGATCATGCCGCTGTCGCTGGCCTGCGCGCCCTGGGGCATCCTGGTCGGCGCCCTGGCCATCGAGACCGGACTCAGCGTGCTGGAAGGCCAGGCCTTTTCCCTGCTGGTGTTCGCCGGGGCGGCGCAACTGGTGGCCCTGGGCATGCTCAAGGCCGGCGCGGGCCTCGCCGCCATCCTGCTGACCACCCTGCTGCTGACCTCCCAGCACCTGCTCTATGGCCTGCACATGAGACGTGTCCTGGCGCCCCAGCCGCTGCCCTGGCGGCTGGGTTTCGGCTTTCTGCTCACCGACGAATTCTTCGCCCTGAACCATGCCGAGCAACCGGCCGGCTTCGATCGCTGGCGCGCCCTGGGCATGGGCCTGAGTTTCTATCTGCTGTGGAATCTCTTCACCCTGGCCGGGCTGCTGCTGGGGCGGGTGCTGCCCAATCTGGGCGCCCTGGGCCTGGACTTCTCCATCGCCGCCACCTTCATTGCCCTGGTGGTGCCCCTGGTACGCGACCTGGCCACCGTGGCCTGCGTGCTCACCGCGCTACTGGTGTCGGTGTGGCTGCATCACCTGCAGTGGCAGGGCGCCCTGGTGCTGGGCGGCCTGGCGGGGATGAGTGTGGGCTTCGGGGTGCGCCGCCTGCGGGAGCGCCTGCCATGATCCTCGCCACCGTGCTCGGCATGGCCGTCCTGGTCTTCTGCAATCGCTATCTCTTTCTCGAACCGCGCCTGCCGCTGCGCCTGGGACGCCATCTACGCACCTTCCTGGAATTCGCCGTGCCCGGGATGCTCACCGCCATCTGCGGCCCCATCCTGTTCTCCGGCGAAACGTCGCTGGCCGCGACCCTGGTCGATCCCTACCTGCTGGCGGCCCTGACCGCAGTGGGGCTGATGCTCTGGACCCGGCGGGTGCTGACCACGGTGATCCTCAGCATGGGTGTGTTCTACCTGCTACGCTGGCTCCTCTAGCGCCAGGATGGAACCGATCGGTGCCACGAGAGAGCCATGAACGGACAACAGGAAAATGCCCGCCTCTGGTCGGCCCGCGGGCTGGGTGGCGTCGAGCTGCTGCACGCCCGCTATCGCCACCAGCGCTTCGCACCCCATGTGCATGAAGGCTATGTGTTCACCGTGATCGAGCGCGGGGCCCAGCGCTTTCGCCACCGGGGCGCCGAACACCTGGCCGCGGCCGGCAGCATGGTGCTGATCAATCCGGACGAGTTGCACACCGGCGCGACAGCGGTCGCGGAAGGCTGGCAGTATCGCGGCTTCTATCCGACGCTGGCGCAGCTGACGCCGGTCTTCGCCGAACTGGGACGCCCGCTGGACGCTACCCCGGCCTTCGCCACCAGCGTGCTGCATGATCCCCAGGTGAGTGCGGCCTTCAGCCAGCTGCATCGGTTGGCCGACCATGGCGCCGAGGCGCTGGAGCAGCAGGCCGCCTGGCGCGAGGCGCTGCTGTTGCTGTTCGGCCGCCACGCCTGCCTGGGAGCCATCCCGCAGCCGGGCCGCGAACCCCTGGCGGTGCAGCGCGCCCGCGAACTGCTCGGCCAGCGATTGCAGCAACCGCCCAGTCTCGAAGAACTGGCCCAGGCCGTGGGGCTGTCGCCCTTTCATTTCCTGCGGGTGTTCCGCCGGGCGACAGGCCTGCCGCCCCACGCCTGGCTCAAGCAGCAGCGCCTGACCCGTGCCCAGGGCCTGCTGCGCGCCGGCTGGGCCCCGCTGGAAGTGGCCCTGCAACTGGGCTTCGCCGACCAGAGCCATCTCAATCGGCAGTTCAAGCAGGCCTACGGGGTGGCACCGGGTGCCTATCGGCGCGCCTGGCAGGGTTAGCCGCACACCGACGAGCGGTCCTGGCCGCCGAAACGGCGTGCCAGAGCCTTGCAAGCGACACGCTGAACCAAAGCACCGGGGCGCTGGAGAAACTTTTCGCGGTCAACCCGGGCCTAGTCAGGAAGAGCACCGGCGTTGCCGACCGTGCTCCCCTGCCCCCTTGCCAGAGGTTACCGGTATGACACTCGAAGAACGCATCCGCCAGCGCGCCTATGAAATCTGGGAACGCGAAGGTCGCCCCCATGGCCAGGATTTCGAACACTGGTTTCAGGCCAACCGCGAGCTGGAAGACCAGCCCGACGACAACCTGACCCAAGTCGGCGGCATTCAGAGCAGCGTCGCCCCGCCGGCACCCAAGCCGCGCAGTCGGTCACGCAAGAAGGCGACCGCCGGCGACGCCTGAAGCCAGGCGCTCTTACTTGCGGATCGTGTCGGCCGCCCGCTGGGTGGCCTCCGAGGTGCGCGTGGCCAGCTTGCGTACTTCGTCCGCCACCACGGCGAAGCCACGGCCGGCTTCACCGGCGCGGGCGGCCTCGATGGCGGCATTGAGCGCCAGCAGGTTGGTCTGGGCAGCGATGCCCTGGATGGAGCCGACGATCTCGGTCACCTTCTGCAGATTCTCTTCCATGGTGCGGTGCTGGTCTTCCTGGTTGCCGCGCAAGGATTCCTGCTCGTGCAGGGCATGGACATCGGCCAGCGCGCCCACCACCCGCAACGGCGTGCCATCGGCGGTGCGCCGGGTCTGACCACGGGCGCGGAACCAGCGCACCTCGTTGTTCTTCAGCACCAGGCGATAGGTGATGTCGAAGCCAGTACGACCGCTGCGGTCATTGATGTGGGCACCGAAGGCTTCCAGTACCCGCTCGCGATCGTCCGGATAGAGGCGTGAGGCCCAGCTGTCCAGCACATCGGGAAACTCCTGGACGGTCTCGTAACCGAGCAGGTGGCGAAATTGCGGCGACCACCAGAAGGGATTTCTGGGGTTGAGCGGATCGCCGGCGATCACCTCCATGTCCCAGAGGCCGTCATTGAGCATCTCCCGCGCCAATTCGAAGCGGGTCAGGGTGACGTCCAGTTCCTGATCGCGCAGGCGCTGGTCATGGATGTCGCGCAGGGAGCCAGCCACCCGCAGTGGTACGCCGCGCTCGTCGCGCAGGGTGGCGCCGGTGGCGCGCATCCAGCGGTATTCGCCGGACTTCAGGGCGATGCGATACTGGACATCGAAGGGGGTCTGACCGCTGCGATCCTTCATGTGCGCGGCGAAGGCGTCCAGCACCCAGGCGCTGTCCTCCGGATGCAGGCGCTTGGCCCAGCTGCCGAGTTCGCTGGGAAAATCGCGTTCATCGCGAAAGCCGAGCATGGCGCGGAACTGATCCGACCACCAGAAGGCGTTGCGCGGATTGACCGGATCGCCGGCCACCACCTCCATGTCCCAGAGGCCTTCGCTGGAACCCTGGCTGACCAGCTCGAAGCGGGTCCCCAGGCGCTTGGCCAGCGTCTCGCTTTCGGCCATGCGCGCCGTCAGGGCGGCATTGTCCTGACTCAGCGTCTGCACCTGCTGCTGCAATTCCCGCTGCTGTACCAGCAGCGCCTGCAGCCCCTTGGCCAGGCGTGCCAGGGCAGGATCGCCCTGGAAGCTGCCGCTCTCGGCCAGGGGGGTAGCGGTCTCCGTCGCCGCGGCCAGGACATCCAGCGCGCGCATGATCGAGTAGTGCTTGAGCAAGGCCATGAGCGAATCCTCAGAGGGAGCAGCCGCGGCAAGGGCTGCGCGCGATCCGAGTCCCTGTATCGGCCTCGCCGCTTCGCTCTTTAGCCCATTCCAGAGCCTTTTTTTCACGGTCGCCGCTCTGCCGATCGGTCAGCGCCAGTCGTCCAGCAGCCAGACCTCGGGATGATCGTAATGGGCATCGCCCCGGTGCAGGGTGATGCCCAGGATCTCGCTGCGAAACCCTTCCGCCAGCAGCCAGCGGTAGGCCCCCAGGCGGGCGGTGTTGACGCCGGCCAGCAGGCGCTGCTGGCCATGGTCCCGGGCCAGGCCATCGCAGGCGGCGATCAGCCGGGCGAAGCGCGCCTCCGCCCCCGCACCGGGCAGGACCGCCGCGCACTTCACATAGCAGACCCCGGTGCCCGCCTCGCTGTGGGGCCCGAAATGGCAGACGGCGAAGCCTTCCGCCCGGCCCTGCGCGTCCTGCAGCAGCAGACTCTCGCCGAGCTGCTGTTCACGTACCGCGGCCATCTCGGCGGAGACATCCAGCCCTGGCGCATTGGCCCGGCCCACCTCGGCGCAGGCCGCCAGCAGCCGGTCGGGCTCGGCCGACCGGGAAAGGCGCAGCGCCGGCGGCGCCGGCTGCGCCTGCAGCGGCCGCCCCATCACCGCGGTCAGGGTACGCGGCCAGAAGCCGAAGCCCTGGTAGAGCCCCAGGTGCCGCGGACTGTCGGGAAAGGTGAAGAGTCCGGCGTGCACCAGCTGCCAGGCGTCGAGCCGCTCGACCGCGGCGCCCATCAGCGCCTTGGCCACCTTGGCGTCCCAGTAGTCCGGGTGCACCGCCAGCGGACCGAGGATGCCGTGGCGCCCCCAGCGGGTGACGCAGACGGCGCCGACCAGGCGCTCGCCGTCGAGGGCCTTGAACCAGGTGGTGTGGGGCGCGGCGAAGCGACTGCGCACATAGTCGCGGTCATTCCAGAATTCGCCCGGCTCGGCGGCGCCCATCCAGGTGGCGAACGCCAGGCGCACCACCTCGGTGGTGGCCGGCAGGTCGGCGGCGGTGAGGGGTTCGACACTGAAGGTGGGGCTGGACATGGGATGGCTCCTGGGCTGTAGGCCTTGGACCCGCCCGGCCGGGGCTTTGCGCCCGGGCGGCAATCGCCGGTTACAGCAGCAGCACCGCCGCCCAGCCGAACAACAGCATCGGCAGGCTGAAGTGCAGGAAGGACGGCACCACGGTGTCCCAGATATGGCTGTGCTGGCCGTCCACATTGAGACCCGAGGTGGGGCCCAGGGTGGAATCCGAGGCTGGCGAACCCGAGTCGCCCAGGGCGCCGGCGGTGCCGATCAGGCAGACGATGGCCAGCGGCGAAAAGCCCAGGTGCAGGCACAGCGGCCCCAGGATGGCGGCGAGGATGGGCACGCTGGAAAAGGACGAGCCGATGCCCAGGGTCACCAGCATGCCCAGCAGCAGGAGCAGCAGCGCGCCCAGGGCGCGGTTGTCACCGATCAGGCCGGCGGCGGTGGCGGCCAGGTCCTTGATCTGGCCGGTGGCGGTCAGCACCTCGGCGAAGCCGCCGGCGGTGAGCATGATGAAGCCGATCACCGCCATCATCTTCGCGCCTTCGCTGAACAGCTCGTCCGCCTCGCGCCAGCGCACCACGCCGGTGGCGGTGAAAACCACGAAGCCGACCAGGGCACCGAGGATCATGGAGTCCAGCCAGAGCTGCACGCCAAAGGCGGCGATCACGGCGACCAGCGCCACCAGCAGGGTGCGGCCGTTGTAGGGGCGGTCGGCCCGCTCGGTGCGGGCGACCAGACTGAGGTCGTAGCGGCGCGGCCGGCGATAGCTGACAGAGACCGCCAGCAGCAGGCCGACCACCATGCCCAGGGCCGGCAGCAGCATGGCGCGACTGGGGTCCACGCCGCTGACGTCCACGCCGGCGCGGGCGACGCTGGCCAGCAGGATGTCGTGCAGATAGAGGCTGCCGAAGCCCACCGGCAGGAACATGTAGGGGGCGATCAGGCCGAAGGTCATGACGCAGGACAGCCGCCGGCGATCCAGCTCCAGGCGCGTCAGCACATAGAGCAGCGGCGGCACCAGCAGCGGGATGAAGGCGATGTGGATGGGCAGGATGTTCTGCGAGGCGATGGACACCGCCAGCAGCAGACCGAGCAGCGCCCAGCGCAGCGAACGTCCGCCCTGGCTGGCCTGCCGCTCCATCAGCGCCAGGGCGCGATCGGCCAGCATGTGCGCCAGCCCCGACTGGCTGATGGCCACGGCGAAGGCGCCCAGCAGCGCATAGGAGAGCGCCACCTTGGCGCCATTGCCCAGGCCGGCATTGAAGGCCAGCAGGGTGCCTTCCAGGCCCAGGCCGCCGACCAGGCCACCGGCCACCGCCCCGGCGATCATCGCCACCACCACATGCACCCGGGCCAGACTCAGTATCAGCATGAGTCCTACCGCCACCACCACCGCATTCATCGCCGACTCCGCACCACCAAAAGGGCGCGCACTCTGCCGCAGCCCGGCGCGGGCGTCAAAGGCGCGGGATGGATGGCGCGGCGTCCCGCGTGTCCACAGCAGCCGGGCCGGACTGCGCCTGGAACCCTCCCGGTGGGGACTGCGGGTCGCGGCCGCGGGACAGCCGGCAGGCGTTCCGCCGCCGAGCGATCCTGCGTGCAGGACAGCTTCATGCCCACGCCAGCGCTCTGGAATGAACCTTTCAGCGCCTGGGGGCGTCTGACGCGGACGCTTCCCCGGTCACGCCAAGGATGAACGGCCCATGCAAGACGCCATCGACATGTTGATCACCGCCTTCAGTCCGCACTCCTGCCTGGCCGTCCCGCGGCGCGCCGATCGCACCCTGCTGTTCACCGTCACCGACACGGCCCGTGCAGTCACGGTCACCAAGGCGATTCCCCTGTGCAGCCTGGAATGCACGGCCACCCTGGCCACGGTGATCAAGGATCTGCAGCGCGATCTCGACCGGGCGCTCGGCACCCTCAGCCCGGCAAGCCTCGCCGACCTGCGCCAGCGTGGTCCGCGGGTGCAGCGGTTCGAGAGTTGAGGGGAGTTGGCCGCGGGGATTGAGCGTTGGCTGAGTCGCCCTCACCCCAGCCCTCTCCCTGAGGGAGAGGGGCCGCTACGGCGTGGAGAGGTAGCTCTACCGTAAGGTGGATGACGGCGCAGCCTCATCCACCGCAGATCCCGAGCCTGCCAGTGGAAAAGGCCTGGCGGTTTTCCACGCTACGGACGGAGCTTGCCGGAGAGCGTGAGTGTTGGCTGCGCGCCCTCACCCCGGCCCTCTCCCTGAGGGAGAGGGGGTCACCTGGAGTGAAGGGGTGGCACTGTCGTGGGGTGGATGGCGGCGCAGCCTCATCCACCGCAGATCCCGAGCCAGCCAGTGGAAAAGGCTCCGCGGTTTTCCACGCTACGGACGGCGCTTGCCGGAGAGCGTGAGTGTTGGCTGCGCGCCCTCACCCCGGCCCTCTCCCTGAGGGAGAGGGGGTCACCTGGAGTGAAGGGGTAGCACTGCCGTAGGGTGGATGACGGCGCAGCCTCATCCACCGCAGATCCCGAGCCAGCCAGTGGAAAAGGCTCCGCGGTTTTCCACGCTACGGACGGAGCTTGCCGGAGAGCGTGAGTGTTGGCTGCGCGCCCTCACCCCGGCCCTCTCCCTGAGGGAGAGGGGGTCACTCGGAGTAAGGTGGGGACTCTGGCGCAGGGTGGATGACGGCGCAATCTCATCCACCCCTGGCCATGCCGCTCAGCGCCGGCTGGTGCGGGTGCTGACGTCGACCCAGACCGCCAGGACCAGGATGCTGCCCTTGACGATCATCTGCCAGTAGCTGTCCACATCGAGCATGGACATGCCGTTGTCCAGGCTGGCGATCACCAGGGCGCCGAGCAGGGCGCCGTAGACGGTGCCCGAGCCGCCACGCATGGAGGTGCCGCCGATGAAGCAGGCGGCGATGGCGTCCAGTTCGCCCATGGTGCCGGCCGAGGGCGAGCCGGCGGCCAGGCGGGCGGTGTTGACCAGACCGGCCAGGGCGCACATCACGCCCATCAGGCCGAAGATGCCGAGCTTGATCGCCTGGACGTTGATGCCCGACAACCGCGTGGCTTCCAGGTTGCTGCCCACCGCATAGATGCGCCGGCCGAACACCGTCTGGCTGGTGATGTAGCTGAACACCCCGAGCAGCACCAGCAGGATCAGCACCGGCACTGGGATGCCGTCGTAGCGGTTGAGGGTCTGGATGAAGGCCACCAGCACCGCGCCGATCACCACCACCCGCAGCACGTCGCGCCACAGCGGCGCCAGGGCGAGGCCGAGGGTCTTGCGCTTGCTGCGCTGGCGCCAGGTCAGCACCACGGCCACCGCGAACAGCAGCACGCCCAGGACGCTGCCCACCACCGGCGGCAGATAGCCCTGGCCGAGGTAGACCAGCTCCGGCGACACCGGGGCGACGGTGACGCCGCCGGTGAGACCGAGCAGCACTCCGCGAAAGGCCAGCATGCCGCCGAGGCCGACGATGAACGACGGTATCCCCCGATAGGCACTCAGGTAGCCGTTGATCAGGCCGATCAGCAGACCGCCGGCGGCCACCGCCAGCAGGGTGATCGGCAGGGGCACGTGGTAGGTGACGTCGAGTATCGCCGCCACCCCGCCGAGCAGGCCGAGTTGCGAGCCCACTGAGAGGTCGATCTCGCCGGCGATGATCACCAGCACCATGCCGCAGGCGAGGATGCCGGTGATGGACATCTGCCGCAGCAGGTTGGAGAGGTTGCGCGGGGTGACGAAGCCGCCTTCGGTCTGCCAGCTGAAGAACAGCCAGATCAGGGCCACGGCGATCAGCAGGGCGAGCATCTTGTAACGGGTGAACAGCTGTTTCACGGCGTGCATCAGAAGTGCTCCCGGGCTTGGGCGACCGCCCGTTCGGTGGTGCCCAGGGCCGCGGCCAGTACCCGCTCCTGGGTCAGATTCTCATTGGGGAAATCGCCGCGCAGCCGGCCTTCGCCGAGCACCAGTACCCGGTCGGAGACGCCGAGCACCTCGGCCAGCTCCGAGGAGACCATGACGATGGCCACGCCCTCCGCCGCGAGCAGGCCGATCAGCCGGTAGATCTCGAACTTGGCGCCGACGTCGACGCCGCGGGTGGGCTCGTCGAGGATCAGCACCTTGGGTCGCGCCAGCAGCATCTTGGCGAGTACCGCCTTCTGCTGGTTGCCGCCGGAGAGGCCGGTAATGGGCAGGAAGGGGCTGCTGGTCTTGAGTTGCAGCCGGGCGATCTCGGTGTCGATGCAGGACAGTTCCGCCTCGCTGTCGATGCGACTCAGGTGGGCGAATCTGTCCAGCACCGTGAGGGTGATGTTCGAGCCCACGCCCAGGTCGGGAATGATGCCCTGGCGCTTGCGATCCTCCGGTACCAGGCAAAGGCCGGCGCGGATGGATTTCAGCGGGGTGCGGGTATCGATGCGCTGGCCATTGAGCCAGACCTCGCCTTCGTAGCGGCCGTCGTAGGCACCGAAGATGGCCGAGACCAGTTCGGTGCGCCCGGCGCCCACCAGCCCGGCGATGCCGAGGATCTCGCCGGCGCGCACGGCGAAGGAGACGTCGTCGACGCGCTTGCGCTGGGGATTGTCGACGTCCAGGCAGGTGAAGTGACGCGCCTCGAAGATCACCTCGCCGACCTGGTGGGGGATCTGCGGATAGAGGTTGGTCATGGCCCGGCCGACCATCTGGGTGATGATGCGGTCGATGTCCATCTCGGCCATGGGCGTGGTGGCGATGTGCTTGCCATCGCGGATCACCGTGATGGTGTCGCAGATGGCCGCCACCTCGTCGAGCTTGTGCGAGATATAGACGCAGGCGACGCCCTGGGCCTTGAGGTCGCGGATGATGTCCAGCAGCACGGCGATCTCGGAGGTGGTGAGCGCCGAGGTCGGTTCGTCGAGGATCAGCAGCCGGGCGTTCTTGTTCAGCGCCTTGGCGATCTCCACCAGTTGCTGCAGACCGCCGCCGTACTGGGACACCGGCAGGGCCACGTTCATGTCCGGCACCTTGAGCCGGCGCATCAGCTCGGCCGAGCGCTGCAGCATGGTCGGATAGTCCAGCCGCCCGCCGAAGCGACGCGGTTCGTGGCCCATGAAGATGTTCTCGGCCACGGACAGATCGGGTACCAGGGTCAGTTCCTGGTGGATGATGACGATGCCGGCCGCCTCGGATTCGGCGATGGACTGGGCTTCCAGCGGACGCCCGTCCCAGCGGATCTCGCCTTCCCAGGTGCCGTGGGGATAGACCGCCGACAGGACCTTCATCAGGGTGGACTTGCCGGCGCCGTTCTCGCCGCACAGCCCTACGCATTCGCCCGGACGCACCTTGAGATCGATGCCGTCCAGCGCCCGCACCCCGCCAAAGCTCTTGGCGATGCCGTGCATTTCCAGCAGATAGTCGGCCATGGCCGCTCCTTGCCCAGGGGCCGCCCGACGCCAGGCGTCAGACGGCCAGCCGGTGGCCAGTGGTTATTTGCCGTCGATCTGGGCCTGGGTGTAGAAGCCGTCCTTGACCAGCAGGTCGACGTTGGCCTTGGTCAGCTCGGTGGGGGTGAGCAGCAGGGTGTCGACCTTCTTGGTGCCGTTGTCGTAGCTTGAGTTGAAGGCCGGCTTCTCGTTGCGCACCAGTTGCACCGACAGCTTGGCCGCCTCGGAGGCGATCAGCTTGAGCGGCTTGTAGACGGTCATGGTCTGGGTCCCGGCGATCACCCGCTTGATGGCCGCGAGGTCGGCGTCCTGACCGGACACGGCGACCTTGCCGGCCAGCTTCTGCGCGGCCAGGGCCTGAATGGCGCCGCCGGCGGTGGCGTCGTTGGAGGCGACGATGCCGTCGATCTTGTTGTCGTTGGCGGTCAGGGCGTTCTCGACGATGGCCAGGGCCTCGGTCGGGTTCCACTCCTTGACCCACTGCTGGCCGACGATCTTGACGTCGCCCTTGTCGATGGCCGGCTGCAGGACCTTCATCTGGCCCTGGCGGAGGATCTTGGCGTTGTTGTCGGTGGGCGCGCCGCCGAGCAGGAAGAAGTTGCCCTTGGGCTGGGCCTTGAGCACGCCACCGGCCTGCATCTCGCCGACCTTCTCGTTATCGAAGGAAATGTAGGCGTCGATGTCGGCGTTGAGGATCAGGCGGTCATAGGAGATCACCTTGACCCCGGCCTTCTTGGCCTCGGCCACCACGTTGTTCAGCACCGTGGCGTTGAACGGCACGATGACGATGGCATCCACGCCGCGAGAGATCAGGTTCTCGATCTGCGACAGCTGGCGCTGCTCGTTGGCGTCGGCGGATTGCACATAGACCTTGGCGCCGAGTTGCTCGGCGGCGGCGACGAAGTAGTCGCGGTCACGGGCCCAGCGCTCCAGGCGCAGGTCGTCGATGGAGAAGCCGATCTTGGGATGCTGGGCGTCGGCCTGGGCGAAACCGGTGGTGCACAGGGCGAGCAGACCGGCGAGCAGGGTCGTCTTGAAATTCATGGTGGCGTCCTTGGTTATTGTTGTTGTGGAGCGAGAGAACGGATTTGAGTGTAACGATTCAGCGCGCTTGCACAAGCGGGTCGGGCAGGCTTTTCTGCCGACCCGCTCGCGATCGCTAGCGGTACAGGTAACGGTTGACCACGCCTTCGAGCAGCTCCTGGCGACCGCTCACCGGCTGGGGCGCCAGACCCTGGCTGAAGGTGTGCTCGGCCAGTTGTTCCAGGCTCAGCTGGCCACCGAGGATGCGCTGACCGAGGGTCTGGTCCCAGCCGGCATAACGCTCGGCCTTGAAGTTGCCCAGGGGATCGTCCTGCAAGAGCGCCGCGGCGCGTTCCAGCGACAGCGCCAGGGTGTCCATGGCCGCCACGTGGCCGTGGAACAGGTCGACGTCGTCCAGGCTCTGGCGCCGCACCTTGGCGTCGAAGTTGAAGCCGCCGCGGGTGAAGCCGCCGCCCTTGAGGATCTCGTAGATCGCCAGGGTCATTTCCTCGACGCTGTTGGGGAACTGGTCGGTGTCCCAGCCGTTCTGCGGATCGCCACGGTTGGCGTCGATGCTGCCGAACACGCCGAGGGCCACGGCGCTGGCGATCTCGTGCTGGAAGCTGTGCCCGGCGAGGGTCGCGTGGTTGGCCTCGATGTTGACCTTGATCTCCTTCTCCAGCCCGAACTGCTGCAGGAAGCCGAAGACGGTGGCCACGTCATAGTCGTACTGGTGCTTGGTGGGCTCCTGGGGCTTGGGCTCGATCAGCAGATCGCCCTGGAAGCCGATGCGGTGCTTGTGCTCCACCACCATGCGCATGAAGCGGCCGAGTTGGTCGCGCTCGCGCCTAAGGTCGGTGTTGAGCAGGGTCTCGTAGCCTTCGCGGCCGCCCCACAGCACATAGTTCTCGCCGCCCAGGCGGTGGGTGGCGTTCATCGCCGTGCAGACCTGGGTGGCGGCGCAGGCGAAGACTTCCGGGTCAGGGTTGCTGGCGGCGCCGGCGGCATAGCGCGGGTGGCTGAAGCAGTTGGCGGTGCCCCACAGCAGCTTGAGGCCGGACTCGCTCTGGTGGCGCTCCAGATCGTCCACCAGGCGAGCGAAGTTCTCGCGGTACTCGGTGAAATTGGCGCCTTCGGGGGCGACGTCGGTGTCGTGGAAGCAGTAGTAGTCCACGCCGAGCTTGCTGAAGAATTCGAAGGCGGCGGTGGCCTTGGCGCGGGCCTGCTCCAGGGGCGAACCCGCTGCCTGCCAGGGCCGCTGGAAGGTGCCCTGACCGAAGACATCGCTACCCGGCCAGACGAAGGTGTGCCAGTAGCAGACCGCCATGCGCAGGTGCTCGCGCATGGGCTTGCCCATGACCAGGCGGTCGGCTTCGTAGTGGCGGAAGGCAAGCGGAGAATCGCTGTCGGGCCCGGCGTAGCGGACTTTCTCGACATTGGGGAAATAAGCCATGGCGTTGTCCTTGTTCTTATCTGTCGCACCCGATACGGCGTACCGGTTTGCGTCGATGGTAGCGCCGCCACCCAGGCTGCCTATTGTGAAAATCACCAGAGCCAGGTGCGATTTTGCCGCTTGAGAGGAGGGCTCGCCGGTCGTAGTCTGGAGCCCCGCCCGCGCCTCCTGCCGGAACCCCGCCATGCCCAGCCAGCCGCCCGTCCACCGCGTCGCCCTGCTGTTCAACGGCAGCAAGATCTATGACAGAGGCATCCTCACCGGCATCGGCAACTACCTGAGCGGCACCCGGGCGCGCTGGGATCTGTTCCTGGAAGAGGACTTCCTCTGTCGGCTCAAGGGCATCGAGCGCTGGCAGGGCGACGGCATCATCGCCGACTTCGACGACCCGGCAGTGAGCGCCGCCCTGGCCCACAGCGCGCTGCCGGTGGTGGCCGTCGGCGGCTCCTACGCGGCCCCGACCGACTACCCGCCCGGCATTCCCTACGTGGCCACCGACAACGCCGCCCTGGTGCGCCTGGCCTATGACCACCTGATCGAATCCGGCCTGACCCGCTTCGCCTGCTTCAGCCTGCCCGCCGCCGACACCAATCGCTGGGCCGGCGAGCGCGAGGCGGCCTTTGCCGCCCTGCTCCGTCGCGACGGCCTGCCGGTGGAGATCTATCGCGGCCTGGAGACCAGCGCGCCGCTATGGGATACGGCGGTGGAACAGCTGATCGCCTGGCTGGAAGCCCTGCCCAAGCCGGTGGGCATCCTCGCCGTCACCGACGCCCGGGCGCGGCAACTCCTGCAGGCCTGTTTCACGGCCGGCATCCCGGTGCCGGAACAGGTGGCGCTGGTGGGCATCGACAACGATCCGCTGGCGCGCACCCTGACCCGCGTGCCCCTGACCTCGGTGATCCAGGGGACCGAGGCCATCGGCCGGGAAGCGGCGCGACTCCTGCACCAGCGCCTGCACGGCGTCGAACTGGGGGCGCCACGGGTGCTGATCCCGCCGGAGGGCATCAACGTCCAGGCCTCCAGTCGCCACCAGCCGGTGCGGCATCCCCAGGTGATGCGCGCCCTGCACTTTATCCGCCAGTACGCCTGCCAGGGCATCAAGACCGAGCAGGTGGCCAGCTATGTCGGCATCTCCCGCTCGGCCCTGGAGACGTCCTTTCGCCGCGAACTGGGGCGCAGCGTCCACGACGAGATTCTCGGCTTCAAGCTGGCCGCCGCGGCCGTGGCGTTACAGGAAGAGGCCCCGAGTCTGGCCGAGGTCGCCCGGCGTTGCGGTTTCACCTCGGCGCAGTACCTGCACGCGGTGTTTCGCCGGGAGTTCGGCTGTACCCCGCGCCAGTACCAGCAGCAACCCCGCGTCCTGGCGAGCGCCCATGAAAAAGCCCGTCCGGAGACGGGCTTTCAGGTAGCTGCCGCGGCTTATTTGCCGACGGTCTGACCCAGGAACCAGGCGCGTTCTTCGGCCTGGTCGATCCACTCTTCCAGCAGGCTGGTGGTGGAGACGTCATTGGCGTCGTCGGTCAGGGTGTGGGTGGTGCGCATGTAGGCTGCCAGCGACTGGTTATCGTCATGCAGCTCGGTCAGCATCTGGTCCGCCGACAGATCGGTGGCATCGCTGCTGGCCAGGCGCTTGAGTTGCACCATCTGCTCCAGGGAGCGCACGGTGGGCTGGCCGATCTTGCGGGCACGCTCGGCGATCAGGTCGGTGATGCCGTACAGCTGGGCAGCTTGCTCGTCCAGCAGCAGGTGGTAGTCGCGGAAGTGCGAGCCCTTCATGTGCCAGTGGTAATTCTTGGTCTTGATGTACAGCGCGAAGACATCGGACAGCAACACGGCCAGGGCTTCACCTACGGCCTGCTGGTTCTGCAGGGTGGCGTCTTCGCCCTGATGGGCCTTCTGCTTGACGCTGGAAACGGTCTTGAGTTCTTGCTTGGCATTGGCAACGGCCATGAGAGATCTCCTGTCAGGACGTGAAGAGAAAAAGGGGTTCGCCTAGTTGGCGCGAACATCAACGTCTGCAGAAATCGACCGCACCAGACGAAAAATCGTTCATCGAATTTGCCTATCGCCACCCTGGGCATGACGAATGGTTGCCCCTGTTGCGACTGCGTTTCATTGCCCACCCCAGAGGCCTTCCCCTGCCGCGGCCGTTGCGCTTGTAGCTACCCCCGTAGGTAAAACCGTTTGTCTGCTTTGCCGCCAAACCGACGCCGCGTGAGAACTGCTGCTCATTGCGCCCGGTCACCTAAAAGGCAAGGCACACGAACGGTCGCCGAGAACTCTCTGCCGGCCACGACAAGGTTCTGCCCACAGGTACCCGCGTATGACGACGCCCCTCAATTCCGCTCAGGGACAACCCTCGCAGACCAAGGACGGTGCTACGGCAGAGGCCCATCTGCACGACCTCAAAGAGGTCGCCCAAGACACGGTGCAGGATGCCAAACAGGAAGGTGCTGCCCAGTACGAACACTATCGGGACACCGCTGCCGACCAGCTCGGTGCCCTTGCGCAAAGCGCCCAGGCGGCCGCAGACGAACTGGAAGACAAGGACACCCTGGGCCTGGCGCACTATGTCAGCGACATGGCGCAGAGCCTGACCGGCCTGGCCGAGGATCTGCGTGGCAAGAGCGCCGAGCAGTTGCTGCACCAGGCCGGCACCCTGGCGCGCGACAATCCGGCCCTGTTCCTGACCGGCAGCATTGCCATCGGCTTCGGCCTGTCGCGTTTTCTAAAGGCCTCCACCCAGCCGGACACCGGCAGCCATTCCCGCGTCAGCGGTCCCGACGAGATGCCCTCGCTGACCACGCCCGCGGTCGCGGCGGAAAACGAACTGGTGGAGCCGGCGGCCGGTGCCGACGTCATCCACACCAACAACATTCCCAAGAGGCCCGACCTCCATGCGCCGACCACCACCGGCAGTGGCGACCCCCTCGGCGGTGCGGCGATCAATCCGGCGCGTACCGGCAGCAGCCTGAACAGCGGCACCTCATCCAGCCACCTGGATCGTCCCACCCTGAGCGGAGACAAGCAGCCATGATCAACGAGAATCCCACTCCGCGTTCTCCCGAGGGCGATACCTCGGTCGTCGGCCTGGTCAAGCAGCTGGTCCACGAGGTACCGGCGCTGTTCACCAAGGAACTGGCGCTGGCCAAGGCCGAACTGGGCGAGTCGCTGCGCACCACCAAGGCCGGTGTGGCCGGGGTCGCGGCCGGCGCCATCGTGCTGCTAGCCGGCTTCATCGTGCTGCTCATGGGCATCGTCTATTTCCTCTCCCAGTACCTCACCCCCTGGGCCGCCGCCCTGCTGGTGGGCGCCGTGGTCATGGTGATCGGCTTCATCATGCTGCAGTCGGGCAAGAAACAGTTCGAACCGTCCCACTTCACCCCTGATCGCACCGTCAACAGCCTGCAGAAGGACAAGGACGCCGTACGGAGGGCCGCACAATGAGCATCACCGATCAGATCGATCTGGAATCCAGAAAGAATCCCGAAGAACTCGAACGCGAGATCGACCAGAAGCGCGAGCGCATCGAAAACCTGGTAGGGGCCCTGGAAAGCCAACTGTCACCCGGTCAGCTGTTCGATCAGGCGTTGTCCTACACCAAGGGGCACGGCGGTGAATTCGCCCACAACCTGGGCAACACCCTCAAGGCCAATCCGGTGCCGGCCGTACTGACCTCGGTGGGTTTGCTGTGGCTGGCGCTGGGGCAGAATCGCACGCCGGCTCCTGCCACGACGGGCACCCCGCTCAAGGACAGGTTGTCCGGTGCGCTGGACTCGGTTGCCGGCAGCGCAGGCCATACCCGCGATTCTCTGAACCGTGGCAGTCACGACGTGCGCGACAAGGTCACCGGGCTGGGCGAGAGCGTATCGGCCAAGGCCTCCGAGACCGGGGAGCGGCTGACCGATAGCGCGGCTCATGCCAAGGACGCCCTGGCCGACCAGGCGCAACAGCTCAAGGGTACCTTCGAGACCCTGCTACGCGAACAGCCGCTGGTGGTCGGTGCGCTGGGCATCGCCCTTGGCGCCCTGCTGGGGGCCTCGCTGCCGCGTACCGAGACCGAGGATCGCGCGCTGGGCAAGCACAGCGACAAGCTCACCACCAAGGCCAAGCAGGCGGCCAGCAGAGGCTACGAGCAGGTCAAGGCGGCGGGACAGGACGTGGCGAAGGACGCGCGCCAGGCCAGTCCTGACAGGCGCCAGCCAGGCGGTGCAGGGGTTTCGTCCAGCGACCTGGGTAACGATCCCGATGCCGGGGTCGAGTCGATGGCCGGCTCACCCGCCGCAGGCACTGGCAGTACCCTGGGGTCCACCCAGGCGACCGCGGGCATGAATGTCGGTCGTACCGCTGTTCAGGGCAATACGCCTGGTGCGGTAGGCGACGAGAGCGGCATGGCAGCCCCGCCACGCAGCTTCTGACCGTACTGGCTGCAGGGGTCAGCAGAGCACCCCGGCGACAAAAGCAAAGGCGCACCGGTCTGAACCCGTGCGCCTTTGCTTGTTTCAGCGCCCGCCTCAGTAACCCGGATCCGGATTTTCCTTGGGCTGCTCGGGGCGCTTGTCGTTCTGCGGGCGCTGTTCTTCACCGCCCTGATTGAGTTCCTTGTGGGTCTCGCCGACCTTGCCGGCGTTTTCCGGCTTATGGTCGAGATCGTCGCGCTTGGCCATGATGCTCACCTCTTGTGGCTGAGTACCTTAGGCAACGGGGCGGCGCCAGGGTGCCCCGCCCGCACTGATCAACGCAGGGGCGGCGCCATGAACTCCGGCCCCACCGGGTCCTTGACGTGCTCGGCGAGGATGGCGTCGATGGCGGTCAGGTCCTCGGCGGACAGCTGCCAACCGAAGGCTTCGTCGAGGCCCTGCAGTTGCTCAGGCTTGCGCGCGCCCCAGAGGGCGATGGTCGGCCCCTGGTCGAGGATCCAGCGCACCGCCAGGGCCAGCATAGACTTGCCATGGCGCTCGCGGGCAAAGGCGGTCAGGGCCTCCACCGCGGCCAGATACTGGGCGAAGCGCGGGGCCTGGAACTTGGGATCGCCCTGGCGCAAGTCGTCGCCATCGAATTGCGTCTGGGCATTCATGCGCCCGGACAGCAGGCCGCGGCACAGCGCGCCATAGGCCAGCACCACCAGGCCATGGCGCTGGGCGTAGGGCAGCACGTCGGCCTCGATGGCGCGTTCGAAGAGGTTGTAGGGCGGCTGCACCGTGGAGGGGTTGGCGAACTGGCGGAAGGCCTCCAGTTGCTCGGGCGAATAATTGCTCACACCGATGGCGAGGATCTTGCCCGCCTGCCGCAGGCGCTCCAGTTCGCGCGCGGTTTCCTCGTGGGGTACCTGGGGATCGGGCCAGTGCACCTGATAGAGGTCGATGCGATCGGTACGCAGACGCCGCAGGGAGTCTTCCACCTCCTGGCGAATGCGGGCCGCGCTGGCATTGCGGCGCACCTCTTCGTTGGGCCACTCCAGGGCTACCTTGGTGGCGATCACCGCCTGGTCACGGATGCCCTCCAGGGCCTTGCCGACGATTTCCTCGGAACGGCCAAAGCCGTACACCGGCGCGGTGTCGATCAGGTTGATGCCGCCCTGCACGGCGCCACGGATGGTCTCGATGGAGCGGGCTTCGTCGGTACCGCCCCACATCCAGCCACCGATGGCCCAGGTGCCGAGGGCGATGCGGGAAACGGGGGTATCGATACCCGGGATACGTAGGGTTTCAGTCATGGAAAGCTCCAGGCGGCAACGCCAGTTGGAAGGATCAACCTTGTGAGGCTAATTCAAAAGGCGTTGAATAGGGCTCAACGAACGCTTGACCCTTATCGCGCGAGGATTGTGCATGCCTACCCTGAATCGCGGCGAACTGGCCGATCTCAATGTCTTCGTCGCCCTGGTCCGGCGGCGCAGCTTTCGCCAGGCCGCCATCGAACTGGGCGTCACCACCTCGGCGCTGAGCCATGCCCTGCGCCAGCTGGAGACCCGGCTGGGGGTCAAGCTGCTCAATCGCACCAGTCGCTCGGTGGTGCCGACCCTGGCCGGCGCGGCGCTGGTGGAAAAGCTCGAACAGGGTTTCGCCCTCATCGGCGAGGCCCTGGGCGAGCTGGACCAGCACCGCGACGCCCCGGTCGGGCGCCTGCGCCTGAGCGTGCCGCGCGATGCGGCGCGGCTGCTGCTGACCCCTACCCTGCCCCGGCTGCTGGCCGCCTATCCGCAGTTGCAACTGGACATCAGCGTCGAGGATCGCCCGGTGGACATCGTCGCCGACGGCCTCGATGCCGGCATCCGCTATGGCGACACCGTGCCCCAGGACATGGTCGCCCTGCCGCTCACCGATGAATTGCGCTGGATCGTGGTGGGCGCCCCCGCCTACCTCGACCGTCACGGCCGACCGCAGCAGCCGGAGGAGCTTGCCGAGCATCGCTGCGTGCGCCTGCGGCTGGGCAACGGCGCCCTCTATCGCTGGGAGCTGGGCGGCGGCGCCACCACGCGGACGATCGACGTGCCCGGCCCGCTCACGGTCAACGAGACCGAGACCTCGATCCAGGTCGCCCTCGACGGCCTGGCCCTGGCCTATTGCCTGGAATGGCGGGTGGCCGACGAATTGCGCGACGGACGCCTGGAGCAGGTGCTGCCCGACTGGGCCTCGCCCGGCGCGCCGCTGTGCATCTACTACCCGAGTCGGCGCCAGCCGCCACCCGGCCTGCGCCAGTTGATCGAGGCCCTGCGCCAGACCTGGACCGGGCGCCACCCTGAGGGCGCGAACCAACCGCCGCGCCCGGGGGTCCCCTGACCACGCCATGATCGCCTGACCGAGGAGGCCCTCTTGCCCACTGCCAACGCCGCCGCAACCGACCTGCCGCTGCCCGTGGAGCGCGAACTCAGCCCCCGGGCGCTGCTCACCGGGGCGCTGCTGGGCATCCTGCTGACCCCGGCCAATGTCTATGCCGGCCTCAAGATCGGCTGGTCGTTCAACATGTCGATCATCGCCCTGCTGGTGAGCTACGGCCTCTGGCACCGCCTGGGTCGCCGCCTGCAGCAACCGGGCTGGACGCTGCACGAGAGCAACATCAACCAGACCGTGGCCTCGGCGGCCGCCAGCATCGTCTCCGGCGGTCTGGTCGCGCCCATCCCGGCCTACACCCTGCTGACCGGCCAGCAATTGCCGACCCTGCCGCTGATGGGCTGGGTGTTCGCGGTGAGCTTTCTGGGCATCTGGGTGGCCTGGTATCTGCGGCCCCTGCTGCTGGCCGATGCCAGTCTGAAATTCCCCGAGGGCCTGGCCACCCTGGAAGCGCTGCGCCAGGTCTATGCCAGCGGCGCCGAAGCCCTGACCCGCCTGCGGGTGCTGCTGGGCGCCCTGGCGCTGTCGGCGGCGGTCAAGCTGGTGGACAGCTTCGCCTGGACGCTGCCGCGGGCCGCGCCCTCGCCCGCCCTGGAACGCCTGACCTTCAGTTTCGATCCCTCGCTGCTGCTGCTCGGCTTCGGCGGCATCATCGGCCTGAGGGTCGGACTGTCGCTGCTGCTCGGCACCCTGCTGGCCTGGGGCGCGGTGGCGCCCTGGCTGCTGGCCAGCGGTGTCGCCGCCTTGCCGGCCGGCGCCAGCGGTCCGCAATACGCCTTCCTGGTGCAGTGGCTGCTCTGGCCAGGGGTGAGCCTGATGGTCAGCGCCACCCTGGCTGCGCTGGCCGTGCGGCTGATCACCCTGCCCCGCGCCGAACGCCGTCGCCAGGGCTGGCAGCGGCCCCGCGCCTGGCCGCTGGCGCTGCTGCTGGTGGCGGCTCTGCTGGTGGTGGTGCTGCAGGTGCGGCTGTTCGGCATAGATCCCTGGCTGGCGCTGCTGGCCCTGCCCCTGGCGCTGTTTCTCGCCGCCATGGCCGCGCGGGTGGTCGGCGCCACCGGCATCCCGCCCATTGGCGCCATCGGCCAGCTGTCGCAGCTGACCTTCGGCCTGGCCGCTCCCGGGCAGGTCAACATCAACCTAATGGGCGCCAATACCGCAGGCGGCGCGGCGGGCCAGAGCACCGACCTGATGAACGACTTCAAGGTCGGCCAGGCCATCGGCGCCACCCCGGCCAAGCAGGTGGTCGCCCAATGCCTGGGCATCGCCCTGGGCGCGGTGACCGGGGTGCTCACCTACCGCCTGCTGATTCCCGATCCCCAGGCGCTGCTGCTCAGTGCCGCCTGGCCGGCACCGGCGGTGGCCCAGTGGAAGGCGGTGGCGGAGACCCTGACCCAGGGCCTGGGTGCCCTCGATGGCGCCATGCGCCTGGGCATCGTCCTGGGCGCCCTGGCCGGCTTGCTGCTGGGCCTGGCCGAGGCCCTGCTACCCAACCGCCGCGCTCACTGGCTGCCCAGCTCGGCGGCCCTGGGGCTGGCCTTCATCCTGCCGGCCTCGGTGGCGCTGATGATGACCCTGGGCGCCCTGCTCACCGCCTTGGTGCGCTGGCGGGCGCCGGGCCTGGCCGAGCGCTTCGCCCTGGCCGCCGCGGCCGGCCTCATCGCCGGGGAAAGTCTGGCCGGGGTCGGGGCGGCGTTCTGGCAAATGCTTGCCACCTGAACTGCGACAACGTGTCAACTGGACAATAATTTCCAGACGTAATGTCGCGAACCTTTCAATAACCTTTCAAACCCATGAAATTCGGGGGTTCCGGTCCGATTCAGCTTGCCAGCGCGCTTTTGCAACACATAAGGTTACAAATAGCGCGACCCACCCGCGAGAGGTCTGGGCGCCCTGCGCGAGCTGTCTCCTATAACAAACTCAATCCGAGCTAGCAGTCATGGCCACCACCTCGAAAGCCAAATCCGTTTTCCGCGTCGTCAGCGGAAACTTCCTCGAAATGTACGACTTCATGGTCTATGGCTTCTATGCCACGGCCATCGCCAAGACGTTCTTCCCCGGCGACAACGAGCTCGCCTCCCTGATGCTGTCGCTGGCCACCTTCGGCGCCGGCTTCCTGATGCGCCCCCTGGGGGCCATCTTCCTCGGCGCCTACATCGATCGCCACGGCCGTCGCCACGGCCTGATCGTCACCCTGGCGATGATGGCCCTGGGTACCCTGCTGATCGCGGTGGTGCCGGGCTACGCCACCCTGGGCGTCGCCGCACCGCTGCTGGTGCTGCTCGGCCGCCTGCTGCAGGGCTTCTCCGCTGGCGTCGAACTGGGCGGCGTGTCCGTCTACCTGTCGGAAATCGCCACCCCCGGTCGCAAGGGCTTCTTCGTTTCCTGGCAGTCCGCCAGTCAGCAGGTCGCGGTGGTCTTCGCCGGCGTGCTGGGCGCCCTGCTGAACCACTGGCTGTCGCCCGCCGAGATGGGTGAGTGGGGCTGGCGCATTCCCTTCCTGATCGGCTGCCTGATCGTGCCCTTCCTGTTCATCATCCGTCGTTCCCTGGAAGAGAGCCCCGAGTTCGAGGCGCGCAAGCATCGGCCGACCTTCGGCGAGACCATGACCTCCATCGGCCAGAACTTCGGCGTGGTACTGGCGGGCGTGGCCATGGTCTCCATGACCACCGCCTCCTTCTACCTGATCACCGCCTACACCCCGACCTTCGGCCGTCACGAGCTGCACCTGACCGATCTGGACAGCCTGATCGTCACCGCCTGCGTGGGCATCTCCAACTTCATCTGGCTGCCGGTGATGGGCGCTCTGAGCGACCGCGTCGGCCGCCGTCCGCTGCTGATCTTCGCCACCGTGCTGGCCATCCTCACCGCCTACCCGGCGATGATCTGGCTGACCCACGCCCCGGGCTTCTCGCGCCTGCTGATGGTCGAGCTGTGGCTGTCCTTCCTCTATGGCACCTACAACGGTGGCATGGTGGTGGCCCTGACCGAGGTGATGCCGGCCCATGTGCGCACCACCGGCTTCTCCCTGGCCTACAGCCTGGCCACCGCGACCTTCGGTGGCTTCACCCCGATGGTCTGCACCTGGCTGATCCAGGAGACCGGCAACAAGGCCGCCCCCGGGATGTGGCTGACCCTGGCCGCCGTGCTCGGCCTGGTCGCGACCCTGACCCTGTTCAAGGGCAACACCCAGCCGCGCTTCAAGACCGTCACCGCCTGACAGGGCTGTCGCAGAGCGGCAGGCCGTGCCGCTCTCGCGCCCACCCAGGTCGCTCCGCGCATCGAACTGTCATGACCTTTTGCTATGGTCTAGACCAGATGACCGCATACCGCGGTCGCCGTGCCGGAGCCCGCCGATGCCCTCCCTTCCCCGCCTTCTCGCCGGCCTGGCCGGCGGTCTGCTCAGCCTCACCGCTGCCGCCACCGAGCTGACCCACTGGCCGGCCGATGCCGCCCGCCAGCTGGATGCCCTAATCGCCGCCAATGCCAACCAGGGCAACTACGCGGTGTTCGACATGGACAACACCAGCTATCGCTATGACCTGGAAGAGGCCCTGCTGCCCTTCCTGGAGATGAAGGGCGTGCTGACCCGCGACACCCTGGATCCCTCGCTCAAGCTGATCCCCTTCAAGGACGTCGGTGGCCACAAGGAGAGCCTCAACAGCTACTACTACCGGCTGTGCGAGGTCGACGACCTGGTCTGCTACCCCTGGGTCGCCCAGGTGTTCTCCGGCTTCACCCTGCAGCAGCTCAAGGGCTACGTCGACGAGCTGATGGCCTACGGCAAGCCGATCCCCGCCACCTACTACGGCAAGGACGACAAGATCGAGACGGTGGAGATCAACCCGCCCAAGCCCTTCACCGGCCAGCAGGAGCTCTATCACAAGCTGATGGAGAACGGCATCGAGGTCTATGTGATCAGCGCCGCCCACGAGGAGCTGGTACGCATGGTGGCCGCCGATCCGCGCTACGGCTATGGCGTGAAGCCGGAAAACGTCATCGGCGTCACCACGCTGCTCAAGGACCCGGCCACCGGTGCCCTGACCACCGCCCGCAAGCAGATCGCCGAAGGCAAGTACGATCCCCAGGCCAACCTGAAGCTGCAGGTCACGCCCTATCTCTGGACCCCGGCCACCTGGTTCGCCGGCAAGTACGCGGCCATCCTCACCTACATAGATCCCTGGAAGAAACCCATCCTGGTCGGCGGCGACACCCCGGTCAGCGACGGCCCCATGCTGTTCCAGGGCGTGGACGCCGCCAAGAACGGCATCCATCTGTGGATCGACCGCAAGTCCAAGTACCGCACCCAGATCGAGGCGATGATGAAGAGCAACGCCGAAGGCCAGGCCAAGGCCGGTGTGGCGGTGAACGCGGACAAGCACTGGGTGATCGTCAAACCCGAAGACATCCAGTAGGCCGGCGGCGATCGGGCGGGCTAGACTGGAGACTCCTTCTGCCCGCCCTGGAGCCCGCCATGGAACACCTGGTCCTGACCGTCATCGCCCCTGATCGCCCCGGTCTGGTGGAAGCCCTGGCCGACTGCGTGGCCGCCCAGGGTGGCAACTGGCTGGAAAGCCGCATGGCCCACCTGGCCGGCCAGTTCGCCGGCATCCTCTCGGTGGAAGTGGAACCGGAATTGCGCAATGGCCTGGTGGAGACGCTGCAGCAGCTGGCCATTCCCGGCCTGCGCATCCTGGTCGGCGAACCCGGCCAACCTGCTGCAGTGGGCGCGCCGCTGGTGCAGCTCGACCTGCTGGGCAACGATCGCGTCGGCATCGTCCGCGACATCACCCGAGCACTGCATCAGGTGGGCGTCAACGTCGAGCGCCTGTCCACCGAGACCCGCCCGGCGCCCATGAGCAGCGAGGCGCTGTTCCACGCCACCGCCCTGCTGGCGCTCCCGGCGGACCTCGAACTCGAGGCCCTGCAGGCCCACCTGGAAACCCTCACCGACGACCTGATGGTGGAGCTCAAGCTCTATCGGCACGGGCACGACCAGCACTAAGTAGGCTTCAGAGCGACGATCTATAAAGGTCTATAAAGATCTTTAATCGCCTTTAAACAGGGAATGGTCGATGCCTGAGCGCTTCTATCACCGCCATGCCATGGCTACCACCTATGCCGCCAAGATTATGGCAGACCCGCTGCATCCCGGTCTGTTCTTGGCAGCGCCATGGCGAACCGGCAAGACCACCTTCATGCGTGAAGACTTGGCGCCTGCCCTCCAGCTCGCGGGTGCTGAGGTGATCTACGTCGATCTCTGGTCGAATCGACAGACTGATCCGGCCGAGTTAATCAACCAGGCGGTACAGGTATCCATCGAGCGCAATCTTGGTCTAATCGCCAAGCTGACCAAGCAAAGTGGTGTGGTGAAACTCAAGGTGGGTGGGGTCGAGATAGATACCGGCAGCATCGGCAAAGCCAAGGGCATAACCCTGGCCGCTGCGCTAGCCGCGCTGTCGGATAGTCTCGGCAAGCCGATAGCGCTCATTATCGACGAAGCTCAGCATGCCGTGACCACCACGGCTGGCAGCAATACGCTCTTCGCCCTCAAGGCGGCTCGCGACGAATTGAACGGCTCACACCATCATGGTTTGAGACTTATCTGTACCGGTTCCAGCCGGGACAAGCTGGCGATGCTCAGAAACAGCCGCGATCAAGCCTTCTTCAATGCGCCGCTGGTAAACTTTCCCCATCTCGACAGAGGCTATGTGGACTGGTTCTGCGCGCAGTCCAGGCTCGACTTCGCCCTCGATCCAGAAGTGGTCTGGAGCAAATTCGTCGAAGCGGGCTATCGCCCCGAGGCGATGCAAGCAGCCCGTGAGGTACTCGAATACTCGATGATCGATGATGCTGCAGTGGGCAATGCCGCTTTCGCTGAAGCCGTCGACGAGCATGTGCGAGAGATGTCAGAGAGCGCGCTCGCCGTGATTCGCAGCCTCACACCGATTCAAGCGGCCGTGTTGAAGGTAATGGCGGTCCAGGGTAAGGAGTATGCGCCCTTCGAGCTGGCCACACTCGGCAAGTACGCAGACATGCTGCAGCTCTCCGGCATGAACGAGGCCCAGGCCCAAGAGGCCGCCTACGCGCAGAATGTGCAGCAGGCATTGGCTGCCTTGCAGGAGAAGGCATTGATCTGGAAAGCTGAGCGCGGCGTCTATGCCATCGAGGAACAAGGACTGCCGGACCTCATGCGTAGCGCCGGCATGCTCCCGGACGCTTCGGCAAACTAAGGTGCTCAGCTGACCATCGGGGTGGCGAGCCCTATCGCTCACGCCCCTTCTCCAGCCGCCGCCGGATGCCCTCGGGGACATCGTCCGGCAGCGGCATCCGCCCATCCGCCGGCAGGGCTTCCAGGCCGGCTTCGTCCAGCAGCACCAGCACTTCTTCCTTGAGACGACTCAGGGCAAAGGCCTGCCAGGCCTCGCGTACCGAGGGGAAGAGGTCCAGTTCGTAGTCGAAGGTCCGGATCGGCCGCCGGCTTTCCAGGGCGGCCCGCAAGAGCGGCTGGGCATGGGGGTGGCGCAACTGGTGCAGAAAGGCTTCGCGCAGTTCCAGGCGATCGTCCTGGGTCAGGCGCGGCAGTGGCAGGTAGCGTTCGGGATCTTCCAGTTCCTCGCGCTCTTCCAGACTGAGGTCGTCCGGATCGAGCAGGCGCAGGGCGCCGCTGGCAAGGTCAAGGAAGTGGGTGCCTCGCTCCCGGCTGTCGAGGGCGGCAGCCAGCAGATCGAGGTCGAGGGTGAGGGGGCGCATGGCAGGACTCCGGCACAGGCGAACAGGAGCGGAGCTCTATCTCCGCTCCTGTTGCGACCCTAGCACCGGAGCTCGCGTTCAGCCCTTCCGCTGATAGGGAAAGAAGCGCCGCTCGCGCAGGTCGTGCTCGATCTGCTCCAGGCTCTTGCCCTTGGTCTCCGGCACCAGGCGCCAGATGAACAGCAGCGCCACCAGGGAAATCCCGGCATAGAGCCAGAAGGTGTGGGCGGCGCCCAGCTTGGTCACCAGGCTCAGGGTGGTGAGGGTCACCAGCAGGTCGAAGCCCCAGTGGCTGAAGGCACCGACGCTGGCGCCCTTGCCGCGCACGAACAGCGGATAGACCTCGGCGTTGATCAGCCAGATGCAGACGCCGAAGCCGCCGCAGTTGAGCATCAGGTAGGCGGCCAGGCAGGCCACCACCGTCCAGCGCTCGACATCGGTCTGGGGACCGGCGCCCTGGAACAGGTAGCCCATGATCGCCAGGGCGATGATGGAGCCGGGAATCAGCGTCAGCAGATAGCGGCGGCGACCGATGCGATCCACCAGGAAGCTGCCGACCACGGTCATGATCACCACCAGGATGGTGCTGCAGCCGGTGGCCAGCACCGCGGTCTGATCGGAGAAGCCGGCCTGGGTGAGGATGGTCGGCGCATAGTAGATCAGCGCGTTGTTGCCGGTGATCTGCGAGAACATGGCGATGCCAGCGCCCACCAGCAGGGCCGGTCGGACCCAGGGCGAGAACAGGTCGCTCCATTTGCCTTCCGGCGCGTTGCTCACGGTCTTGATCTCGGCCAGTTCGGCCTCGGCCGCGGCCTTGCCACCGCGGACCCGCTCCAGCACCGCCAGGGCATCACCCTCGCGACCCTTGACCAGCAGCCAGCGCGGACTTTCCGGCAGCACCGTCATGCCGGCCAGCAGGATCAGCGCCGGCACCAGGCCGAGGCCGAACATCCAGCGCCAGTGCTCGTCCAGGGCGAAGCCGGTGAAGTAGGCCACGGTGATGCCGAACACCACCATGAACTGGAACAGCACCACCAGCTTGCCGCGGTGCTCCGGCGGCGCCACCTCGGCGATGTACACCGGAATGATCTGGGTGGAGCTGCCGGCCGACAGACCGAGCAGAAAGCGCGACAGGATCAGCAGGGTGACGTTAGGCGACAGCGCCGAAAGCACAGAGCCCAGGGCGAACACCAGGGCCACGCCGATAATGGTCTTGCGCCGGCCGAGGCGGTCGGAGATCGGGCCGGTGCCGAGGCAGCCGAACAGGGCGCCAAAGATGATGGCGCCGGTCACCAGTTGCTTGACGGTGTCGTCCATGGCGAATTCGCGGCCGAGGCCGAGCAGGGCGACGCCGATGATGCCGGTGTCGTAGCCGAACAGCAGGCCGCCGAGGGCGGCGATCACGGCGATGAGCACGACCAGCCCCTTGCGCGGGGTGGCCGCCACGGGTGCGGCGAGCGAGGGTGATGAAGCGAGCATGGGGAAATCCTTTCTTGTTTTGCCAGGGCAAGGATCGCGGTGGCAACCCGATCCACCCGCGCAGGCGGGCCGTGGGGAGCATGGCCCAGAGAAAAGCGCGATGCGGCAGGCAGAGAAACGTTAGGTGAATCGTTTCACCTAATACTGCCAGTTGTAACAGGACTTGTGAAAAGCATCACGAATAGCGACCGGCAGTGCCTAGCTGCCGATGGTCAGCTCCTGGAAGCGCTGCTCGGGCAGCGCGGCCGCGCCCTGGCCCGGGCGCAGCGCCTGGTCGCCCAGGCGCTCGACCAGGAAGTCGATGAACACCTTGAGCTTGGGCGGCAGGTGGCGCGTCGCCGGATAGAGCAGCCAGGCGCCGCCGTGGTAATGCGGCAGAAAGGACCACTCCGGCAGCACCTGGACGATCTCGCCGCGGGCCAGGGCCGCCTGGGCGGTGAACAGTGGCAGGCTGCCGATGCCGATGTGGCTGAGCACCGCGTCCAGGCGTACCCCGGTGTGGTTGGCGGCGTAGCGTCCGCGCACATTGACATGGACCACCTTGGCGCCCTGGCGGAATTTCCAGCGCGAATCGGCCGGCTCTTCCGCCAGGTAGATGCAGCTGTGCCCGGCCAGATCGCGGGGATGGGCGGGCTTACCGTGCGCGGCCAGGTACTGCGGCGTGGCGCAGAGCAGGTGCTCGATGGTCAGCAACTGACGGCCCACCAGTCCGGGCGGTGGTCGGTCGGTGATGCGGATAGCCAGGTCGACGTTCTCGTCGATCAGATCGACATAGCGGTCCTCCAGCAGCAATTGCACGTCCACCGCCGGGTAGCGCCGCAGGAAGTCGGCCATGTGCGGATGGATCACCGTGCTGCCCACCGCCTTGGGCACCGACAGCCGGACGATGCCGGCCGGCGCCTGGTTGAACTGGCCACTGACCTCCAGCACCGCTCGCGCGGCGCCGACCATGTCGCTGCAGCGCCGAAAAACCTCCTCTCCCGCCTCCGACAGCCGCAGCTTGCGCGTACTGCGATTGAGCAGTCGCGTGCCCAGGGCCTTCTCCAGGCGCGCCACGCTGCGACTGGTGGAAGACGGGGTCAGACCGAGCTGGCGGGCTGCCGCAGAGAAGCTGCCGCTCTCCACCACCCGGACGAAAATGGCCATCTCGCTGAGCAGCGGCAGGGGAAGATTTATGCTCACAGCGCAAAATTCCTTTGGAGAGAGGGTGGATTATCACCCTTGCGTGCGCTCTTTAGAATGAGGATGTTTCTCGTTTTCTAGGTAGTAGACGTATGACCGAGCGCCTGTATTTTCTGAGCGACAGCCTGATCGCCGAGGTCGAGGTCCACGCCTGTAGCGCCGCCGAGGACGGTTTTGTCGTCGAACTGCTGGCCACGCCCTTCCATCCCCAGGGCGGTGGGCAGCCCAGCGACACCGGCTGGATCGGTACCGCAGAGGTGACCCGGGTGGTCCAGGACGGCGAACGCATCCTGCACCACACCACCCGCCCCCTGTCGCCCGGCCGCGTGCTGGCCCGGGTCGACGAAGACCGACGCCAGCTGCATTCGCGGCTGCATTCGGCCGGGCACCTGCTCGGCCACATCGGCGAGGCCCATGGCTGGAAGCCGGTCAAGGCCCATCACTGGCCGGGCGAAGGCCGCATCGAATTCATTCCGGGCGAGGCATCCCACCCGCTGGACAGCGAAACCCTGCAGGCGCACTTCGACGCCCTGGTGGCAGAAGACCTGCCGCTGCACGTCGAGGTGCAGGCCGATGGCCAGCGCCAGGTGCGCTTCGGCGAGGACGTGGCGCGCTATGCCTGCGGCGGGACCCACGTGCGTTCCCTGCGCGCGGTCGGCGCCCTGAGCGCCCTGGGCGTCAAGGAAAAGAAGGGGCGCCTGCTGGTGAGCTACGACATGGCTGGCGCCTGATCAACCGCTCACCTCACCCGCAGAAAGGAAGCGCCATGCTGCTCGAACTCGACGCTCTCGACACCGAGAGCCTGCTCCGTCTCACCGAGGAACGCCTGCTGGCGGTACGGGTGCGCCGCTTCGTGCCGCGCCCGCTGGCCGACGACCTCGGCCAGCAGATCCTCGGCAACGGCTTCGCCACCTACACCAATGCCCCCAGCATCGGCCGCATCGGCATGGCCTTCTACGAGGCGGAACACCAGCGCGCGCAGATGGACGACTATTTCGCCAGCGTCGCCAGCAACCTGGAAGAATTGCGCCGGCGCTGCCGCCCCTATCTCAATCCCATCGACCTGGTGCGCTGCACCCTCGACGAGGTCTGGCCCGCCGGCGCCCGCCTGCAGACCCTCTGGGGTCGCAAGATGTACGTCGGCCTGTCGCGGGTGGTGAAACCCGGGGTGCGCTTTCTCGCCCACCACGACATCTTCGCCAAGGACGCGCCGGGCAGCGAGGAAGCCGAAAGCCTGGTCGCTCAGCTGGCCTGCAACGTCTACCTGACCATGCCCAGCCGGGGCGGCGAACTGCAGCTCTGGTCACGCGAACTGGCGCCGGAGGCCTTCGACGCCCTGCGCGGCGACAGCTACGGCATCGAGCCCGACCGGCTCGGCCCGCCCTGCCTGACCATCCGCCCCGAACCGGGCGACCTGATTCTCTTCAATTCCCGCCGCATGCACGCCGTGACGCCCGGCAACGACCAGCCACGGCTGTCGCTGTCGTGCTTCGTGGGCTATCGCGGGGCGGCCGAACCCCTCACGTACTGGAGCTGACATGTCCCCCTACCTGAGCGAATTCCTCGCCCTGGCGACCATCCACTTCCTCGCCGTGCTGGCGCCCGGCCCGGATTTCGCCGTGACCGTGCGCCAGAGCGTGAGATACGGGCGCCTGATCGGCCTGTGCACCGCCCTGGGCATCGGCGCCGGCATCTCGGTGCACGTGCTCTACACCCTGCTCGGCATCGGCGCCCTGATGCATGCCACGCCCTGGCTGCTGGGGGTCGCCAAGGTGGTCGGCGGCGCCTACATCCTCTGGCTGGGCTTCAACCTGATCCGCAGCAAGCCCACCGCCGCGCCGCTGGACGACAGCCAGTGGCAGCAGGCCGACCTGCAGCGGCAGTCACCCGGCAAGGCCTTCCTCACCGGCTTCCTGACCAACGCCACCAACCCCAAGGCCACCCTGTTCTTCCTGGCCATCTTCACCACCGTGGTCAGCGGCAGTACGCCGCTGACCGTCCAGGGCCTCTATGGCCTGTGGATGTGCGCGGTCAACGCCGGCTGGTTCGCCCTGGTCAGCCTGCTGTTTTCCAGTCCGCGCGTTCGCCAGACCTTCCTGCGCCTGGGCCACTGGTTCGAGCGAACCATGGGCCTGGTGCTGGTTTTCTTCGCCGGTCGACTGCTGTTGTCGGCGCTTTGACGTCAGTCCATTCGTATTGGAGGTCCTCCATGCCCTACGTCCACCGCGCTCCCGCTGGTATTCCCACGGAAAAGTTCGTCGTCCGCCTGCCCGACGGGATGCGTGAACGCATCGCCGCCGTGGCTCGCTCCCATCGGCACAGCATGAACACCGAGATCGTCGCCTGGCTGGAACGCAGCCTGGTACAGGACGGGGTGCTGGAGCAGCCGCAGGTCGAAGCGGACGACGAGTTGCTCAATGCCAGCGAGCAACTGCTGCTGCAGCGCTTTCGCCAGCTCAACGAGCGTCAGCAGAATGCGCTGATCTCGGTGCTGGAGCTGGAGTTGCCCGTTCCCGTGCACAGCCGCGAAACCGCCTGAGTCGGTTCGTCACCACCGCGGACGGAACCGGCCGTCGGCAGCAGGGCCGCCCACCAGGCGGCCCTGACGTGCGGCTTTCAAGTATCGATCGGGACGGCCGATGAAGAAGGTCTTCGTACTCTCTTCCGGAATTCCCATGTCTGTATCCAAAGCCTCCTGGCTGAGCAATCTCGGCATTTCCAAGAAGCTGGCGCTGGGCTTCGGTGCCCTGCTGGTCATGGTGACGGTGGTGGCGCTGTTCGGTTACCTCACAGCCAACACCCTGCTCGACCGCATCACCAAGACGCGCTACAGCGGTCAGCTCAAGGCCGACGTGCTCGACGTCAGGATCGACGAAAAGGCCTACCTGCTCGATCCCAGCGCGGCCAATGCCACCCGGCAACAGGCCACCCTGGCCAGGGTGACGGAAGACATCGGCAAGGGCCTCACCCTGCTGACCAACCCGGCCAACGTCGCCATCCTGGGCAACATCCAGCAGGAGATGAAGACCTACCAGGAGCGCTTCGCTGCCCTGCAACAGGCCAACCAGACCAGCGCCGAGGCGCAGAAGGAACTGACCCGGGTCTCCGACACCGTTACCGAGACCCTCGACCAGCTGTTCGAACTGGTCTTTGCTCCGGGTGGCAGCTACAGCACCGCCGACCTCAAGGCCCTGGCCGAGATGAAGGCGCAGATGGTCGGTGTGCGCCTGGCCATCCGTCGCTTCCTCGGCACCCCCGATGACAGCAAATCCCAGGCGACCCTCAAGGTCATTGACGAGTTGCTCAAGACCCTGGCCAGCGCCCAGAAGCAGATCGACGGCGATACCGCCGCGCGCCTCTACAGCGCCACCCAGGACGTGACCCGCTATCGCGCCTTTTTCGAATCCATCGTCGCCCAGAATCGCCAGGCCCAGGCCGCCGTTGCCAGTCTGCAGGAGCAGGGCAACAAGCTGGTGCAGTTGCTGGATCAGCTGGGCGAAGGCCAGCTGAAGTCTGCCGCCGCCGAGCGCCAGGCCGCACTGCTCAAGCTGCTGCTGAGCAGCCTGATCGCCCTGCTGATCGGCATTGCCGCCGCCTGGCTGATCACCCGCCAGATCACCCAGCCGCTGGCGACCGCCATGGCCATGCTCAAGCGCGTCGCCGCCGGCGATCTCACCCAGCGCAGCGAGGTGAGCCGCCGCGACGAGCTGGGCGAACTGCAACGCACCACCCAGGCCATGGCCGATGACCTGCGTCAGCTGGTCGGTGGCATCGCCAGCGGCGTGGGGCAACTCAGCAGCGCGGCCGACGAACTCTCGGCCTTTGGCGTCCAGACCAGCCGCGGTGCCACCCAGCAGCGCGACGAGATGCATCAGGTGGCCACCGCCATGAACGAAATGGCGGCCACGGTGCACAATGTCGCGCAAAACACCGCCAACGCCTCCAGCGCCGCGCAGAACGCCGACGGCATGGCCCGCGAAGGCAGTCGCACGGTCAAGCGCGCGGCCGAGGAAATCACCCTGGCCGCCGAAGAGGTGCAGGGCCTGGGCGATGCCATGGAGCGCCTGGACGCCGCCAGCGGTCGCATCGGCAGCGTCATCGACGTGATCAAGGCGATCGCCGAGCAGACCAACCTGCTGGCGCTCAACGCCGCCATCGAAGCCGCCCGCGCCGGCGAACAGGGCCGCGGCTTCGCCGTGGTGGCCGACGAGGTCCGCTCCCTGGCCCAGCGGACCCAGGAATCCACCCAGGAAATCGGCGAACTCATCGCCACCCTGCAGCAGGGCACTACCGAAGCCAGTGCGCGGATGCAGGCCAGCCGCGACCGCACCCTGGGCACCGTGACCCTGGCCCAGGACGCCGAGCGCGCCCTGGAGGTCATCTACCAGGCGGTGGCGGAGATCCAGAATCTCAATCAGCAGATCGCCACCGCGGTGGAAGAGCAGAGCCTGGTCGCCGAGGAGATCAACGGCAACGTGGTCAAGGTCAGCGGCCTGGCCGAGGAATCGGCCACTGCCAACGCCCATGCCGCGGCCTCGGTCAACGAGCTGGCCCGCCTGGGCGGCGATCTGCAGCAGATGGTCGCGCGCTTCCGCGTCTGACCTCGGCGCGCCGGCGCCAGGCACGGGCGCCGGTGGTCTCAGGCTTTCGGCGTCAGCATCTGCCCCTGGATGCCGTCGCCGATCACCAGGAAGTGACCGCCGGCGACGTGATGCAGGGTGCGCAGGCCATCCTGGCCGCGAAAATCCCAGCGTCCCTCGCGAAACACCCGGGTATCAGCCCGGGCGGCGAGTACCTCACCGAGAAACAGATCATAGCCCTGCTGGTTGTGCGCCTCGGGCAGCAAACGGCATTCCAGCCAGGCCACGCAGCCGGCGATCAGCGGCGCGCTGACCTGTTCGCCCGCCAGCGTCTCGATGCCGTAGGCGGCGAACTTGTCCAGTTCGCGACCGCTGGTGTTGCCTACCGTCTGCACCAGATCCACCTGGGCGGCGCAGGGCACGCTGAGCACGAAGCTGCCCTCGGCTTCCAGCAATTCGCGGGTCCAGGTCTGCTTGTCGAGCACCACCGCCACCTTGCCCGGCTCGAAATCCACCGCCATGGCCCAGGCCGCGGCCATGACGTTGCGCCGGCCGGCGTGGGCGGCGCTGACCAGCACCGTGGGACCGTGGTTGAGCAGGCGATAGGCCTTGGCCAGGGGGACGGCGGCAAGGGTCGAATGCATGGCTGGACTCCCGAGGGAAAAGCCCCAGGTTAACGCAGCCCTTGCCGTTCGACGCCGCGCGGGTAAAAAATTGCCGCTTTGCGCCGCGCTCGCCAAACGCCGGGGGACATCCGGGGTCTATCGCCCACTCCCGGTATGGGACCGACAAGAAACCTGCGTTAAGGATGACCTCTATGCCCACTCGCCTGGCTCTCTCCGCCCTGCTGTTCTGCGCCTGCTGTCTCGGTCTGCCGCTGGCCCAGGCACAGACCGCCAGCCCCTCGCACGGGCCTTCCGCTACCCAGCCACTTCTCTCCAGCTCCATCAACGACTTCAGCAACGAAGACTGGGATCGTGGCGTCCTGCGCCGGGTGGCCGGCGTGACCATTCCGGCGACCCCGGCCAACGTCGAGGGCTTCATCAGCGGGCGGCAGGTCCAGCTGGGCGACGGCGAGTGGCGCGCCATCACCGAGGTCCAGCGGGTCGGCGACAACCTGGCCGTGTTCGTCGAGGGCCAGCCGCTGGATGCCGAGAACGTGGGTTATCCCCGGCGTCTGGCGGTGGACGATGCGCCCGGTACCGGGCGCCATCTGCAGCGCCTGCCGGGGCGCTTCAACACCCCGATCAACGACTTCACCAACCAGGACTGGCTCAAGGGCATCTACCGCAAGGCCGCCGGCATTTCCATCCCGGTCACCGAGCGCAATCGCGAGGAATTCAAGCCGGGCGCCATCGTCCGCCTGGCCGACGGCCAGGACTATGCCGTCACCCACGTCAGCGAATTCGGCCGCAGCATGGGCGTGTTCCTCGACAGCCCGGTGCTGCCCGGCGAGAAGTACGGCTATCCGCGCCAGCTGACCTTCGTCGCACCACCGCCCAAGCCCTGAGACCGCGGCTGACCGGCGCTGGTAGAATCCCCCGCCCAGCGTCGTCACCCCGGTCCGCCATGTCCAAGCTCAATCCCCGCCAGGCCGAAGCCGTGGCCTACATCAGCGGCCCCCTGCTGGTGCTGGCCGGTGCCGGCTCCGGCAAGACCAGCGTCATCACCCGCAAGATCGCCTACCTGGTGCAGCAGTGCGGTGTCCGCGCCCAGTACATCTGCGCCGTGACCTTCACCAACAAGGCGGCGCGCGAGATGAAGGCGCGGGTGGCCAGCCTGCTGAAAGCCGGCGAAGGCCGCGGCCTGACCGTCTCGACCTTCCACAACCTCGGGCTGAACATCATTCGCCGCGAGTACGTGCACCTGGGCTACAAGCCGGGCTTCTCGATCTTCGACGAGGGCGACATCAAGGCGCTGCTCACCGACATCATGCAGAAGGAATACCAGGGCGACGACGGCCTGGACGAGATCAAGAACTACATCGGCAACTGGAAGAACGACCTCATCCTGCCGGAAGAGGCCCTGGAAAAGGCGCGTACGCCCAAGGAGCAGACCGCCGCGGTGGTCTACCTGCACTACCAGCGCACCCTCAAGGCCTACAACGCGGTCGACTTCGACGACCTCATCCTGATGCCGGTGAAGCTGTTCCAGGAGCATCCCGAGGTGCTGGAGCGCTGGCGCAACCGCATCCGCTACATGCTGGTGGACGAATACCAGGACACCAACACCAGCCAGTACCTGCTGGTGAAGATGCTGGTGCAGGAGCGCGCCCAGTTCACCGTGGTGGGCGACGACGACCAGTCGATCTACGCCTGGCGCGGCGCGCGACCGGAAAACCTGATGCAGCTCAAGGACGACTTCCCCTCGCTCAAGGTGGTGATGCTGGAGCAGAACTACCGCTCCACCAGTCGCATCCTCAGGTGCGCCAACGTGCTCATCGCCAATAACCCCCACGTGTTCGAGAAGCAGCTGTGGAGCGAGATGGGCCACGGCGATCCGATCCGGGTATTGCGCTGCAAGAACGAGGATGGCGAGGCCGAGCGCATCGCCCTGGAGATCCTTACGCTGCACCTCAAGACCCAGCGGCCCTACGCCGATTTCGCCATCCTCTATCGCGGCAACTACCAGGCCAAGCTGATGGAGCTCAAGCTCCAGCACCACCAGATTCCCTACCGGCTCTCCGGCGGCACCAGCTTCTTCGCCCGCCAGGAGGTCAAGGACGTGATGTCCTACCTGCGCCTGCTGGTGAATCCGGACGACGACAACGCCTTCCTGCGGGTCATCAACGTGCCGCGCCGGGAGATCGGCTCCACCACCCTGGAAAAGCTCGGCAACTATGCCGGCAGCCGGGATCGCTCGATGTACGCCGCCGCCGACGAGATCGGCCTGGGCGAGCACCTGGACGCCCGCTTCACCGAACGCCTGTCGCGCTTCAAGCGCTGGATGGACGGGGTCCGCCAGAACTGCGCGGGCGAGGATCCCATCGGCGCCCTGCGCAGCATGGTGATGGACATCGACTACGAGAACTGGATCCGCCAGAACGCCAGCTCCGACAAGGTCGCCGACTTCCGCATGGGCAACGTCTGGTTCCTCCTGGATGCGCTGAAGAACATCCTGGAAAAGGACGAGGACGGCCAGATGACCATCGAGGACGCCATCGCCAAGCTGGTCCTGCGCGACATGCTCGAACGCCAGCAGGAAGAAGAGGAAGGCGCCGACGGGGTGCAGATGATGACCCTGCACGCCTCCAAGGGCCTGGAATTCCCCTATGTGTTCATCATGGGCATGGAAGAGGAAATCCTGCCGCACCGCTCCAGCATCGAAGCCGACACCATCGAGGAGGAGCGCCGCCTGGCCTACGTGGGCATCACTCGCGCGCGCCAGACCCTGGCCTTCACCTACGCCACCCGGCGCAAGCAGTACGGCGAGCTGATCGACTGCACCCCCAGTCGCTTCCTCGACGAATTGCCTCCCGAGGACCTGCAGTGGGAGGGCCTGGAAGAAGCACCGCAGGAACAGAAGGCCGCCCGCGGCAACGACGCCCTGGCGGCGATGCGGGCGATGCTGAAGAAGGGCTGAGGACCTGTGCCGGCGCTCACCCTCACCCCAACCCTCTCCCGGAGGGAGAGGGGGCATCCGAAGTCACCCTGACGGTTCACCACACGCCAACCAGTCCCCCTCTCCCGGAGGGAGAAGGGGCGCCCGAAGCTACTCCGAGGTTTCGCCCCACGCCAATCAATCCCCTCTCCCTCTGGGAGAGGGTTAGGGTGAGGGCCTACCCCACGCCAAGCTGACACCCTCACCCCAGCCCTCTCCCGGAGGGAGAGGGGGCTAACGCGTGCTGCATCGAGCTTCGGCACGCTGCCTCAGGCCCAGGCGCTACACCCAGCTGTTCCCAGCACTGGAGCGATCCCCTCTCCCCCAGGGAGAGAGTTAGGGTGAGGGCCCGCCCCACGCCAAGCTGACACCCTCACCCCAGCCCTCTCCCGGAGGGAGAGGGGGGCTAACGCATGCTGCGTCGAGCTTCGGCACGCTGCCTCAGGCCCAGGCGCTACACCCAGCTGTTCCCAGCACTGGAGCGATCCCCTCTCCCCCAGGGAGAGAGTTAGGGTGAGGGCCCGCCCCAGGCCAAGCTGACACCCTGACCCCAGCCCTCTCCCGGAGGGAGAGGGGGGCTAACGCATGCTGCGTCGAGCTTCGGCACGCTGCCTCAGGCCCAGGCGCTACACTCAACTGCTCCCAGCACTTGAGCAATCCCCTCTCCCTCTGGGAGAGGGTTAGGGTGAGGGCCGCCCCACGCCGGCCGGCCCCCCGCGCGCCGG